>JANMEL010000118.1:0-24566 GCA_031376885.1 Chamaesiphon sp. OTE_70b_metabat_96
GGGGGGTCTGGGGGTCAGAACCCCCAGATCCGGGTTCTATTGCCACTAGAAATACTGGAATAATGGCGATAATCTGACAACCTCGATCGATCGCACTAATAATTTCAAACTTGCCTTGTAATGATAGTACTCGTTCGCGCATCCCTTGAAGACCGAATCCGGTAGTATTATGGGTAGGAATAAAACCGCGTCCATTGTCGATGATGCGTAATTCTAGCTCATTTAGTCTAGTATGAATTTCGACGATCGCTTGGCTAGCTCCTGCATATTTACTAATATTTGTCAATCCTTCCTGAACGATCCGATAGACAGTGGTAGCCACATCTTGGGGAAGTTGGGGGAGTGGATCTAGACTAGAGATGATTTCAATCTGGTTGGATAGTTGGAATTCATCGATCAATTTTTCGATCGCTTTGGGCAACTCTTGGGCTTGGAGCGGATCCGATCTCAAAGTAGAGACAGATTGACGGACATCTTTGAGGGCGATAGAGCCTAATCGTTTGGCTTCGGTGAGAACTTCGCGAGATTTTTCGGGTTGAATATGGGCGAGTTTGAGAGCCATCTCTAGATGGAGATTTAGGGCTGTGAGCGAGTGTCCGAGAGAATCGTGGATTTCCCTGGCAATCCGATTTCGCTCCTGTAGACTGCCCATTTCCTGCGCTCTGAGGGCATAACTACGAATCCGTTGATTGGCGATGGCTAGTTCCTCTTTCGCGAGCTTTTCTGACAAAATTCGGTCTACTAATAGTTGCAAACTGAGCAACATTCCCCCAAATAAGAATACAAATCCCCACCGAAATTGATCGCGATTGCGGTGATTTCTCAGTGGTTGCGGCGACTCAGTGGTGACACTGCCTCGAAATCTCTCTGTTGAAGGGGGATAGGCGCGATGGCGGGGAAATAAATTCATCGTCATCAAAAACAATGCAAAGATCCCGCAAGTAATCCACAATCGATACTGTCGATCGAAAATCAGATAGCTCCGAATCACAACAATAATATACAGCAAATTAGCCGGACGCATCCCTAAATAAGATGCTGCTAAAATCGGGATAATTTGGCAAATAGTATAGGCAATTTTGAGCGACAACTTTCCCGATGGTAAGCGCAACCCCATCACCGCCAACAATACCACAATCCCAATATTCAACCATGCTGCGGGTGGATCTAATTGGGCTTTTTGTGGAGATACTTCCATCGCCATCACCACGGCGAATAGGATCCACTCGATATATAGTAGTAGTCTCAGGGGGTGGCGCATGGGGGAGGGGAAGAGGGGGAGAGGGGGATGGATCTGTAGGGGCGGGTTTATGAAATCAATGACGCTTTTACCAGAGACTCATTCAAACCCGCCCTCTTCACCAGCGATGTATGGAGTGAGAGGGTTGTAGGGTGGTAAAGTTATCACCTATCCCCTATTCCCTATCCTCTATCCCCTCATCTTCAACATAGCTTGATTTGGGGACGATCGAGCGTTACCTTCGTCATGGTTTGGGGGGGTAGGAGCTGTGACTGGAGGTAGGTAAAAGTTCAGATCGATCGTGACTTTAGCTGGATGTGGAAATGGAGCCAAAATTAGTAATATGATGGCATCGAAATAAACAGCACACTCTACCAAAAAAACCCCTATTCCACCATGATGAATAAATTCGCTAAATTACTACCTCTATTCGCGCTGGTTGTTGCTGCACCTGCACTTGCAGAGGGAATAAATGCTCATCGGCATCATTCTCACCGCCAGATTGCCCGCCATTGGGGGGAAAAGCAGATGAACGATCTCAATCTTACTCCAGAACAAAAGACCAAAATCGAGCAACTGCGAACCGAATCTCGCGCTCAGATGGATGCAGTGCTTACACCCGAACAACTCCAGAAACGTCAACAATTCAAAGCCAGTCGCCCAGAGCGGAAACCCGACGGAGAGCGGATGAACTTCACTCCAGAACAAAAAACTAAACTCAAAGCCATTCGAGAAGCCAGTAAAGAAGAATTCAAAGCAATCCTTACACCCGAACAACAAGCACAAATGAATTCAGGTGGTGGTAGACGGGGCAGAGGTGGGTGGGAAAAACTCAACCTCACTGCGGAGCAAAAAGCCAAAATGGAGCAACTAAGAGCATCTAAACGCAGTCAAATGGAAGCAATCTTTACCCCCGAACAACAACAGCAAGCTAAAGCACGTTACGATCGTCGAAAAGCAATGGGTGATGGTTGGAAGAGCCTCAATCTGACAACAGAGCAAAAAGACAAGATCGATGCTATTCGCCAATCTAGCGAAGAAAAATTAAAGTCAATTCTCACCCCTGAGCAGCAAATGAAGTTGAAAGATCGCAAAGGTCATCATAAAATATAATTGGCCTTGCTAGCAGCCCGATCGTAAGCTACAAAACTCCTGAAACGTCGAAAAATCGTAGGTTGGGTTGCGCTCAAGCTTAACCCAACTAACCTCACCAATACCCTAGAGATGTTGGGTTTCATTCTTCAACCCAACCTACGCCAAAAGATTTTAAGAAGATTTTTGATTGATATTAATCAGATCTGTGAGAATATTATCCAAACCACCATTGACTTGAATTCGATCGATCTTCTCGGCAATTCGTTCGAGTACTTCGAGTTCTTTCAATCTCAAGGCGACGGGATTATCTTCCATTACTTTGGCGGTATTGAGCATACTCCGAGTAGCGGCTGTCTCTTCTCGGCGGCGAACGACATTTGCCTGAGCTGATTTTTCTGCTTCTACTACTTTACTCAAAATAGCTTTGATTTCTCCAGGCAAAATAATATCTTTCACGCCGACAGATTCCACTATCAAGCCATAACTAGCTGTTTTGAGGCGGATATATTCAGCAATATCTCGATCGATTGTACCTTTATCTTCGAGCAATCCATCCAAAGTTCTTTCGCCTACGGCTCCCCGTAAAGCAAACTGCAATTCTTTGTACAAAAAGCCCGTAATATCCACCAAACTATTCATCGCTTGCAAAGGATCGTTAATCCGATAACCAGCGGTAAGATTCAATCGCAATGGGACTTTATCTTTGGTGAGAATATCTTGTCCACTGACTTCCATTGTTTGGAGTCTCAGATCGATCGCAATGGAATTAAACGATCGATTGAATATCCACCAAGCATGGATTCCTGGCTCTAGCTGGACTTGAAATACGCGATCGACATATAGATACCCCAGATGCTGGATGGGCACTTCTAGCTGATGTAAGGCACCGTAGGCGATCTTTTTGACTAGCTCGACACCAGAGACTAATTCGCCGACTAATTTTTGGGTTAGTTTTGGATTGGTGGCGATGTCGATAATTTCTACCGTGACACTTTGCCAAAATAATTTGCGTGTATGGGGTGGTAAAATAGCAATTGGTTGCTGCCTGTCGCGAACTATTGCTACTTGTTGAGCGAGTGTTTCGGCAATGGTGCAATACTCGGCGACAAATTCGGGATGTCGATCGATCAAGACATCTTCCGCCGGAAATACTGGATTGGGAATCATCCGATTGAGGGTCTTAAATTGAATATCTTTTAATGACGACCAAAAGGCATATTCACCCGTGCTCAAAGGCCGAACAAAGTTGTTTTGCACATACATTAAGCCGATCTCAGCTTCGGATACCTGAAATCTTTTCACCCCACTTAGGGCAAATCCTCGTGTCTGCTCGACTAAATCGGCGGGTAATTCTAAATTTTCTGATAGATTAAAATATCGAACTTCAACCGGAATAAATCCTTTCCAAAACGCCCGCAATTGATTTGGTGCGACAAAGATCCAGCTTTCGCGAATTCTGAGTAATGCTACTCTGTCAAATCCAGTTTGGACGATCGTTAGATGCTGCTCTAGTTTGGTTCGATCGATTTGCAATAATAATTCTAATTGCTCGATTTGAGCTTCTGGTTGATTGAGATCGTAAGTTTTGACGCTCCAATTCCAGCCGAAATAACGATGTATTCCTGGAGCCAAAATCGCTTTTAGATCGCTCCGACTGAATAAGATTCCCCGCTCGTTGGGTTTGATATAAAAAGTCTTCAACATAATTCTTGGAATGTGTGTTACTTCCGTTGGCGTAACGCACCAAAAGTATCGTTATCGGTTCGTTTTAACTCTGCAACTGCTGGCGTTATCACAGCTTTGTGACGGGCGAAAGGTTTATCATCAATTGGATTAGGATCGCAAAGTGTCAACAGCTATCCTCAGATAACTAGATCTTCATCAACGATCTTATATACCGTTCGATCGATCGAGATTCATATTTCTCTCAAAATATTATTCAGCACAGATGAAGGGATATACTCAAATTGGCAATGCAATCTGTCGCACTAGTCCAAATCTGCTGTATAAGTTGAACCACGAGTGGTTTGACTTCTACTAAACGCCAACTTTACAGAGTCTTTGAAAGATAATGGACTCGAACCATTTCGGGATTTCTCCCTTACCTATGGATTACTCCATCCTATTAATGGACTCGAACCATTTTGGGATTTCTCCCTTACCGATGGATTGCTCCACATTGTTTTTGGCTTGCGCCGACTTCGTGACAGGAAGTTTCAGAACCTAAATCTGAGGGTTGTTTAAAGTACAGGAATCGAACCTGTTACCGATCGATTATTAGTCGATTGCTCTATCCGATGAGCTAACTTTTTGGGGTACGATATAGGAGTCGAACCTATGCTCGACCGATGAATCTCGGTTGCTTTATCCACTAAGCTAATCGTACGATGGACAAATAATTTGCGACGGCATACGCTCAAACCATCGGTTGGCGCACCAGTTCGATCGATAGAATCGAAACCATAGTCGGTACTTTTATTAGTGTCTACTTTCCATTCTAACATGATTTTAGATGGTTGACAAATAGCCGCTCAGAAAAGTATGATTTTAATCTACCCATAATGCTAATCAAATCCAATTCTCAAGTTTCAATTCTTAATTAATCCAAGACCGTCATGAATACTATTTTTCATATTACTCAACGTAGCAAGTGGGAGGCAGCCAAAAATATTGGGACTTATCGAGGAGATACATTAGACAGTGAGGGATTTATCCATTGTTCTACTCTAGCTCAGACGATCGGTTCGGCAAATAAGTTCTTTAAAAATCAACAAGATTTGGTGATTTTGGCGATCGATAGCGATCGAGTGCAGCCAGAAGTTCGGTATGAAGGTGCAACTGTAAATAACTTATATCCTCATATATATGGTGAGTTAAATATTGATGCTGTCGTGCAGGCGATCGATTTTGACTCGACAGAAGATGGTCTATTCATCTTACCACCGGAATTGAGCAATTTATAATCTAGCAATCCACAACTTGAGAACATAATTATTAATTAACTCTCACATTTTGGACGAGCAAAAAGACCCAAATAAGGTTCTGAAGAAAATGGGCGATCGGGATAACTAAGTAACTCTCGATCGCAGATGTCAAATATTTCTGCTGCTGTTTGTGCTTTCCGCATATCTCGCAAAAATACCCCGTCAGAGTCTACCCCTTGCCCGATATAATTGAGATACATTTTGAGATGACTCACACGAGATTTTTCAGGCACCGCTTGCACCTTTTGCATCTGATAAAGACGATCGATATATCCCCTTACTTGTGACAATTTGACGATCGAAACTGGCATTCCGGCTAATGCTTGGCGAATCTGACTAAAAATCCAAGGATTGCGAATCGCGGCTCTACCAATCATCACACCTGCCGCCTGAGTTTGGGATAAGATTGACATTGCCGAACCTGCCGAACTAACATTACCATTAGCTAATACCGGACATGATAATCGTGCCACCGCATGGGCAATCAGATCGTAATGAACATTGCCATGATAACCTTCTTTGACCGTCCGACCGTGTAAACTTAACAAATCGATCTGATGTTCGTCGATTAGCTCTAATAATCGATCGAACTGACTAGTATCCTCAAATCCCACCCGCATTTTGACAGTCAATCTCCCCGTTACCGCCGAGCGCAATTCGCCCAAGATGCGATCGATCCGATCGGGATCTTTCAATAATCCACCGCCAACATTTTTGCGATAAACTCGCGGCGCAGGGCAACCCATATTTAGATCGATACCAGCGATCGGATAATGACTTAATAACTTCGCCGTGCGAACTAGATCGGGAATACTTTCCCCAATCATCTGAGCAAATACGGGGCGATTGGTGGTATTCTCAGTAATCGATCGAAGGATATACTTATCCACACCAGAATTACCATGTACCCGAAAATATTCAGTAAAAAAATAATCAGGAGCACCATATTCGGCGATCGCATTTATAAAGCAGACATCAGTCACATCTTGCATTGGTGCCAATGCTGTCAATGATGTTGTGCAGAGAGGATTGGCAATGCAATCGAAGGATGTCATAGGATGGATAAGTTCTTTATTTAACCACTATACTTGGCATTACTCCCTTCCTGCCAGAAGAATATAGATAATGCTTTAACTCCATTACTGTCTGACGATTATTTTTTAACCGCTCCAGACGCAGAGAGCGCAGAGGGGAGTAGAATAAAAGAATCGTTCAATTAGAATTAGGCATCCTCATATCTTGCCGTTGTGAGTATTTATCGACACCTGCCAAATTAAAACAAGTTCGATCGGTCATAATTAGTTATGATGGAATTATTGCTAATTATCTTGCAAAATCCCCAATTATTATGTTGCTATCACGTTGTACCGAATGTGAAACCTCTTCAGTGAGAGGATTGGATCTACAACTCCTTTACCAAATAAATCTGATTAAACCAGGATTATTAGTGAGAATCGACGATATTCCCGATCTAATCCTTGGATCATCCGTTCATCCTTGGGTACAAGGAGGTGTGAGAAAATGCCTAATTAACGCACTCAAAGCGCGATCGGGTGTTAAAATGATGGTGAATTCTGCCTATCGAACAATTGTCGGACAACAGTTATTGCGATCGCATTATGAGAATAGACGGTGCAATATTGTTGCCGCAGCTCCTCCAGGTAGATCGAATCATAATAATGCCAGCAGTATCGATATTGAGGATGCTGACGGATGGAAAGAAGCTCTAACCGCACATGGATTTACCAAGTTAGGTGATTTCGATCCGATGCACTACGATTGTACGGTTGACATTGTGAATATGATGCCGATTAGCGTGCTGGCTTTCCAACAACTGTGGAATTTGGCGAACCCCAATGACAAACTCGCCACCGATGGAGATATGGGGATGTTAACCACCAATCGGCTCAAGAATGCGCCGATCGAAGGATTTGGCGGATTATCTTCACGTTATCCCCAGCGAATGCTAAAATATACTGAACCGCTACAAGCTGGGGATGATGTCGGTAAGCTACAATTAAGTCTCAGAGATGCTGGCATCCCAGTTGAGAAGATCGACAAAATTTTTGGCCCAAAACTCGACAAAGCCGTTAAAGAATATCAAACCAGAGTCGGCTTAAAAGTTGATGGCATTGTGGGCAACTCCACATTAGCTGAACTGTGAGAATCCCCACACCATACCGCTTCGGTTGGTGTGGGATGAGAGCAGGCGAGTGAGCGATTCCATCCCCATACGCCTTTGGCGGGGCTTTGCCCTACGCTATTTGCCGCCTTTAGATAGCAAGCGGCGGAGGGGATGGATGAGGAACGAGCAAGTATTTTGGCTGAATACTAACATCTTTGAAGTTGGTACTATATAGATGTGGTCAATGACCAGCCAAGGCGAGAGGTAACGAATTAAGACCACTCCGCAACTTGGGAATCCGAATCGTCACTGATAAAACCCATACGGCAAGGAATTGTAAGAAATTACCCTCCTTGGGACACAGGGAGGCTGCCCAGTCGATGCCTGAAAATACAGTAGGGCAAGCGAAAGAGTAAGTAGCGGTGGCGACACCGACTAAAACCTCTGGACGCTGTGTAAGACCAAAATGTAAACTTGTTTGCATGGCGGCAACGGTGGATGAAATGGGAAGTCTAAGGTTTTGATGCCCCTGCCATAGCTGTACTCAGCTTGGCAGCTGGTGGACTAAGCACTAAGATATGTCACAGTGTAAATTTACCGAATAAAACAAGTATAAAGCCTCCCCATTACTAATTATAGCAACCGCCAGGGCGGTTAGGACAGATGTAAACGCTTCCGCTCTGGCGGAGGCTACGCCAACAAACCATTATTGCGTCAGCTTTTCCAAACTGACATCTGACCCCTGACCCCCTGCGATCGATTTTGGGTCGAAATGGACTTGGGGCATTGAATCGAGTGCTGGGATTCTTTATTTTGGCGATCGCGGTACAGTTGATTGCCGATGGGGTAATATCATTATTCCAAACAGCAGCACCAAATCTATTTAAGTGAGATCCGGCTCAAATGTCGATCGCCAAACCCAATCCCAGCAACTATCGATCGAACCACTAGCCCCCATACACCTGCTTCCGGTACACTGTGGGGTGGATCCTTATATCAACAAAGTCTAAGTTAAATGGAAATCGGTCAACAAGTCAAAGTTTATCGCCTCAGAGATCGGGTGGGTAACGAAGTGGTGAGTAAATTAGGTAAAATAGGTACAATCAAAGAATTCAAAATGACTGATGGTAGTGGCGTTGGTGCTGTGGTGAAGTTTGAAGACAATACTAGCACTTGGTTTTTTGAAGACGAACTCAAAGTTGTAGATTAATCATGCCCCAAATTCTCACCTTCCTTGGTAAAGGCGGTTCCGGTCGTACTACGGTAGCGATCGCCGCCGCCAAACAACAAGCTAACCTCGGTCGGCGGGTATTATTTGTCAGTCAAGATCCTACGCCAGCAACGGGGATCTTGCTAGGGGTGCCCCTGGCAGATAAACCCCAATCTATCGGCGCAAACCTCCAGATAGTAGCTATTCCCGCCACAGTGCAAATCGAACGCGGCTGGGAAGAAGTCAAGCAAATCGAGGCGCGATACCTGCGATCGCCCATACTACGCAATATCTACGGTCAGGAATTGGCAATCTTGCCAGGAATGGATAGTGCGATCGCCCTCAATGCCCTACGCCAATACAATGGTAGCGGACAGTATGATACGATCGTCTACGATGGTACCGGAGATATGACAACCCTGCGGATGGCAGGAATGCCTGACGCGCTGAATTGGTACCTCCGTCGCTTTCGAGCAGTGGTAGAAGAATCGGACTTGTGGAAGACGATTTCCCCCATTCTCCAACCTGCGGCGGCAGCAATTCTGACGATCGCTTGGACAGGTGAAAGTATTATGGCACAACCTGCACAAGAAGCAACAAACGCCCTAGATTTGGCACAATCGACAGTTAGCAATCCCCAGCGAGTACTAGCCTATCTAGTCACAAATGAAGATCCAGCCGCCGTCGCGACGGCAAAATACCTGTGGGGAAGTGCCCAACAATCGGGCTTGACCATTGGCGGGCTAGTCCTCAACCAAAGCACAGTTAATGATGGCTTGAAGGCCGAATTTGACCCCTTAGCGGTGACAATGATGCCGACTCGCATAGGTACAGATTGGCAACCCTTGGCAGATGCATTACCAGATTTTGGTAAAGCTGTAACTGTACCCAAACCGATCGACATCGACATCTCCAAGCGCGAGGTACGCCTTTATTTACCAGGTTTTGACAAAACCCAAGTAAAGCTTACCCAATCGGGGCCTGAAGTGACGATCGAAGCCGGAGATCAACGCCGCAACATCCTCCTCCCACCACCACTAAAAGGTGCGAGCGTCAAGGGTGCAAAATTCCAAAGCGGCTATCTAATTATTTCTTTTTGAGGGGTGAGGGATGAGGGGTGAGGGGTCAGAAAATGGAGAATATTATAACCAGCAATGAAAGCCAATTTGCAGTGGTACTAATTGCGCTCTAACCCCTGACCCCTGACTCCTGACCCCTGACCCCATTTATATATAGGTTGATTTTATGAGTGATGATAAGGGTGGAAAGGCGAGACAGATATTGGGGATGAAGGGAGCTTCTACGGAGAAGGTTTCGATTTGGAAGGTGCGGTTGCAGTTGATGAAGCCGATTACTTGGATTCCTTTGATGTGGGGGGTTGTGTGTGGTGCGGCTTCTTCGGGTGAGTATGTATGGTCGATCGAGAATGTGCTCAAGGCGGCATTATGTATGTTAATGTCGGGGCCTTTTTTGACTGGATATACTCAGGTGGTGAATGAGTGGTACGATCGCGAGATTGATGCAGTGAATGAGCCTTATCGTCCGATTCCTTCGGGAGCAATTTCTGGGAATCAGGTAATCGTGCAGATTTTTGTGCTGTTATTTGGTGGGGTTGGTGTTGCTTATATTCTCGATCGAGCTGTCGGGCATGAGTTTCCTGTGATGACTTGTTTGGCTCTGGGTGGTGCTTTTGTGGCCTACATTTATTCGGCTCCACCATTGAAACTCAAGCAAAATGGTTGGCTGGGTACTTATGCTTTGGGGGCGAGTTATATTGCGTTACCTTGGTGGGCTGGACATGCTTTGTTTGGTACTCTAAACTGGACTTTGATCGCGGTAACTTTGTTTTATAGTTTGGCTGGATTGGGGATTGCGATCGTCAATGATTTCAAGAGTGTTGAGGGCGATCGACAATTTGGGATGAAGTCTTTACCAGTAATGTTTGGGATTACTACAGCTTCCTGGATTTGTGTTTTGGCGATCGATATCTTTCAAGCGGGGATTGCTGTTTATCTGATGACGATTCACCAGAATCTATATGCGGCAATTTTATTGCTATTAGTTATTCCCCAGATCGTTTTTCAAGACATGTATTTCCTTCGCAATCCATTAGAGAATGATGTCAAATATCAAGCTAGTGCTCAACCATTTCTGGTATTGGGCATGTTAGTAGCTGGATTGGCTTTAGGACATGCTTAATTTTTGATGTAACTATACCAACCAAATCCCCGACTTCTTGGAGAAGTCGGGGATTTTTATCTACTTCATAATCCACCGTTTCAAGACTTTTACCCTGGGATTTTGAGGCTGCCCCAAATCTAATTGATACTTGGTGGCGGGAACATTACTACCATTGCCTTCGTGAATGGAAACGTTAAAAAGTTTGACTCTAACCCGCTCGACTTTATCGATATAAGCACCTTCCTTATAAACCAGTGGTACAGCAGTTTTACCACTAACTAAACAGAGTGATGTACTGTCGGGAAGTTGCCAAGAATAAACCAGTTTATAAGATGTACCTCGATCTGTAAATTGAAAAGTTTTCTCCGCCTTCCAATTTTCGTCTGGATTGGAAGATAAAGGTGGAGCTGTGCATTTATCGTCTAACCCCTGAGCTTCGTCGGCTAATATAGCGATATCTCGATTCTCTTTTAGAGACGCTACGCGAACGGATTTTATTTGCGTCGAGTCAGCGGGGATGGTGGCGGTTGTTAGTCTAGAATCGATCGAAACTAATCCTAGAGCCAAGATCAGAGCAGCAGCGAGAAAGGTAGTGCTTTTCATTTATTATTGTGTAATGGTTGGAACTTAGGGTAAGATCTACTGTTGGAAGTGATAAACCTGACTTATCTGCGGCGGTTTAACTCGAATTGTAATCTAACTGCGTCTATTTTTTAATGCCATTATCTTACCATGAAAAAACTTTGTGCACTCCTAAGCCTATCCACATTATTATGCCAAATACTCATCCTAGAGACAGTATCCGCCGAGCAGCCAAAACCCAAAAGCTTTGCTCAGTGGTGTCAGCAGAAAAGTTCTCAACCTGCGGCTACGAGACAAACTATTGAGATCTTATTGAAAGAAGCACGGATCCAGAACTGCGAACAAGCTGATGCTAAACTAAGTAAGCTTGGAGGCTTGTCACTAAGCAACCGTCAGATCGCCGATCTCAAGCCTCTAGCTAGCTTGACAAACTTGAGTGTTCTCTATCTCGATGGGAATCAAATTAGCGATCTCAACCCTTTGGCTGGATTAAGCAAATTGAGTAGCCTCTACCTCAACAATAATCAAATTAGCGATCTCAAACCCCTCGCTGAATTGAAGAATATCAATAGTCTCGACATCAATAACAATCGAATCAAGAATCTCAATCCCCTAGCTAATTTAAAAAATCTGGTTAGCCTCGACAGCAACAACAATCAAATTAGCAATCTCAATTCCCTAGCTAATTTAAGAAATCTCATTAGTCTGGATCTAAGTAATAATCAAATTATCGATATCGATCCACTAACGGACTTGAGTCAATTGAGTAGCCTCAACCTCAACAATAATCAAGTTAGCGATCTCAATCCCCTAGCGAGCTTAAATAACTTAGGTAGACTCGATCTCAAGAATAATCCGATTATCGATCTCAAGCCGTTAGCTAATTCGATCAAATTGAGTATCTTGGATCTTAATAACGATCGAATTAGCGATGTCAGACCTTTGGCGAACTTAACTAACTTGATTATGCTCGATCTAAATGGCAATCAAATTAGTGATGTCAGCTCTTTGGCTAATTTGACTAACTTGACTATCCTCGACCTCAACAATAATCAGATCGCTGATGTGAATTCTTTCGTTGCACTGACTAAATTAACTAGCCTTCACTTAAATAATAACCAAGTTACCGAAATCGGATCTTTGGCGAATTTGACTAAGTTGGGTAAGATAGATCTCAAGGGCAATCAAATTAGTGATATCAGTTCTTTGGCTGGATTGAAGAACTTGACTACTCTCGATCTGAGTAACAATCAATTTAGCGATATCAAACCTTTGACTGGGCTGAAGAATTTGATGACCCTCGATCTTAGTACCAATCAGCTTGGCGATCTCAAATCTTTGGCTGGATTGAAGAACTTGACTACGCTCAATCTCAATAGTGCTCGAATTAATGATGTCAAGCCATTAAGTAAGTTGGTTAATTTGACCGTTCTGAATCTTAGGAACAATCAAATCGCCAAAATCGAGCCATTAGCAAGCCTAAGTAAATTGACCATCCTCGAACTACATGACAATCAAATTAATGATATCAAATCTCTATCTACTCTAAACAACCTGAGTATACTCGATCTCCGCAACAATAAAATCAGTAAGAAAGTTTGCCCACTGATTAAAGACACTTCCATCTGTCAGTTTTAAACAAACATCCTCGATCGTCAGGTGCAAGATGTGAGGGTAACAATACTCTGACCCCTCACCCCTGACCTCATTAGCTGCTATCCTAGTAGACTGCCCTCTGCCACGAACACCACCATGTTTCCCGATGATTTGCCTATAGATGGCTCCACCCAAGCACAGACTGACTCCAGCCGCCCATTACAGCAGGGGGATTTAGTCGAGATTGAAATTACCGATGTGAGTGATGGTGGCGAGGGCGTTGGTAGATTTGACGAACGAGTTGTATTTGTCCCCGATACTGTGACTGGAGATATTATCGTCGCCAGATTAGTCCAAGTCAAACGGAGTTACGCACATGGAAAACTGATCGAAATTCTCAGCGATTCACCCCATCGGGTTCGCCCTAGTTGTATCGTCGCGGATAAATGCGGCGGTTGTCAATTACAACACATTGACTATGATTATCAACTAACTGCCAAAGAAAATCAAGTCACTCAAGCACTCAAACGAATTGGTGGATTTGTCGAGCCACCTGTGGCCAAAATCGTCGGCGCACATGGCAATTTTGCCTACCGGAATAAAGTTACCTATCCGCTGGGAATGAGCGATATCGGCACTGTCAAAGCCGGATACTACCGCAAAGGTACCCATCAAATCGTCAACCTCAATCAGTGCCCAGTTCAAGATGAACGCTTAAACCCGCTCCTAGCCGAGATTAAACAGGATTTGACCGATCGAGGTTGGCACATATATCAAACCGAAACTAAGGGTGTCAGAGAGCCAAGCAAACGCAAATTGGCCGCAATCAAAGCTCTGACTCGCGATAGTAATGGTGCTGTACCTCCCCCCAAAATCCGCAATCGACCCCCAGCTCCAGTCGAAATCGTCGAACCAGTCATCCACCCCCAATTCCGCCACCTGCTGCTCCGAATTGGGCGGCGTACAGGAGAGATTTTACTGACTTTGGTAGTGACAGATTTTGAGATCCCAGGCATTGAAGCTCAGGCGAGAAAATGGATGCAACGGTATCCGAATTTGGTGGGTGTCTGTCTCAATCTGAACGATGGCCATAGTAATACAATCTTCGGCGGGGAAACTCAGTGTATTATCGGGCGAGATTATATTTCCGAGACTTTTGGCTCTTTACAATTTCAGCTCAAAGCTGATACTTTTTTCCAAATCTACACCGAGCAAGCCGAAACAGTACTCGATCTGATTGTGGCACGAGCACAGCTCAATGGTACTGAAGTTCTGCTCGATGCCTATTGCGGCATCGGTACTTTCACGCTCCCACTCGCCAAACGGGTGAAACAAGCAATTGGGATGGAAGTTCATGAGGCATCTGTAACGATGGCTCAAAGCAATGCTAGACTCAATGGCATCCATAATGTGGATTTCCAAGTCGGTGAGGTAGAAGAGTTATTACCAGAGCTAAATATCCCTGTAGATATCGTACTATTGGATCCGCCCCGCACAGGTTGCGATCGAGCTGTACTTGACGCTCTGACAGCCATGCAGCCAGCGCAGATTATCTATATCAGTTGCAAACCCGCTACCCTCGCCAGAGATTTACAAATCCTTTGCGAGCAAGGCAATTATCAGCTCAACCTCGTGCAACCTGCTGATTTTTTCCCTCAAACTTCCCATGTGGAATGTGTAGCTTTTTTGACGAGGGGTGAGGGATGAGGGGTCAGGGGTCAGGTGGAAAGCTCAAAGGGCGTTGCTTAATTGAGGTAGGGAATAGGGGATAGGGAATAGGGAATAGGGGGAATTTAGGGGTGAAAAAGGTATTGAAAATGATTGTGCTTTTACTTTCGCAGGAAGTCTAATATGTAGCCTTTTTTACTAGGAGTCAGGGGTAAAGAGTCAGGGGTGGGGAATAAGGATCGAGGGATCGGCGATCGGGTGGAAAGCTAAAAGCTTTGATGTTCAATCTTTCTACTCCCGCTCCCTCACCCCTCACCCCTCACCCCTCGATCGGAATAAGCCATTTTGCTGAATCAGAATTTTGGATGAGTCGGTAAGATTGATTGTTTAAGGTGCAAAAGCCCGACGATCGACTTGAGTAGCTATGGCAAGAGTATCAGCACTTTAACAGGATTGCCACAGTGAATTTGAAAGTCGTCTGGACGATCGTAATTGCGCGATCTGCGTCAATCTGCAAGTTCTACCCCGACACCTCCTAGCACAAAACCATGACAACGTTATATAGTGCTTATTTTCACCAGGGTTTTGCCAAATTTGAATCAGGCAATTATCAAGGTGCGATCGTCAACTTTACCCAGGCGATCGATCTTAGCCCTGAATATGCTGATGCTTATCACGCTCGTGCTTGTGTCAGGGGCGATATGGGCGACGATCGAGGCGCAGTTGATGACTTTACTCGCGCGATCGAACTCAAGCCTCAAGATGGCAGTATTTACGACGATCGAGGTTGTGCCAAACTTAATTTGGGCGATTATTTGGGCGCGATCGCCGATTTCACTCAAGCAATTAGACTGATTCCTCGCTCTGCCGAGTTGTACTATCGACGGGGTTGTGCCAAGTCTCAAGCGGCGGATTATCGCGGTGCGATTGCGGATTATGCTCAGGCGATCGCGATCGATCCCAAATTTGCCAAGGCTTATTACAATCGCGGTGGCGATCGCGTCGAATTAGATGACGATCGATGGGCGATCGCCGATTATACGAAAGCAATCGCGATCGATCCCAAATTTGCCAGTGCTTACTACAATCGCGGTGTAGCCAAATATCAATTGGGCGACGAGCAAGGGGCGATCGAAGACTATTGTAGATGTGAAATTGCCGAATATACTCAAGCAATCGATCGAAACAACCGAGACAGTCAGGCTTATTATGCGCGAGGTAAAGCCAAACATCAATTAGGTGATTATGATGAGGCGATCGTTGACTATACACAAGCGATTAAACTCAATCCGCGTCATCCTCATGCTCATTACGATCGAGGTAATGCTAAGTATGAATCATGGGATTATGCAGGAGCGATCGCTGACTATACCCAAGCAATTAACCTCAATCCAAACTTTGCTAGTGCTTATCACGATCGAGGTAATGCCAAAAATGAATTAAACGATCGAGATGGGGCGATCGCTGACTATACCCAGGCAATTATCCTCAACCCAAACTTTGCCATTGCCTACAAAAATCGCGGCAATATCCACTACAACATCGCAAATTATCCAGCCGCAATTAGTGACTATACTCAAGCGATCGAGCTAGATCCTGAATCGGCTATCTATTACAACCACCGTGGCAATATCAAGTATAATATCAGCGATTATTCAGGGGCGATCGCTGATTTTACCCGATCGATCGAACTCGATCCTCAATCGACAATCTGTTATAACAATCGGGGTAATGCAAATTATAACCTCAAACAATATCGAGCAGCGATCGCTGATTTTAGTCAAGCAATATCGATCGATCCTCAAGCTGCTAATGCTTACACATGGAGGGGTTGGGCAAACTATAAAATAGGCGATTATGAGCTAGCTATCTCTGACTTTACCAAATCAATCTTCCTAGCTCCTAGCGATAGAATCGCCACCAAAATTCAAGAGCTAGAATCAAAACTAGACTATATGGCAACTCTAATTGAATCAATCTAAAAGAGGCTACAGCGATCCTAAATGAGAAGCTAGGGTCTCGACTGCCGATCCTCTGCGCCTTTGCGGTTTAAAATGCTGTTGGCGTTGGCGTAGCCTAACGACTGCTCATTCCCGATCGCCCTTGTCCGTAAAATTGCTAATTGCCAATCCGATCGTTGTTGTTTATGATAGTCGAGTAGGGATCGGCTCCTCGCCTAACTGAGTATTATTTAGCAACGTCTAGATATAGACCCCCTCGTTGGGTAGTCGAAACAAAGTAGGTAAGTTGGAAATCACATAATTCTTTTGCATCCGCAGAATTTAGATGGCACCAAATTTAGTTAAACCGCTCAAGGCTCAACAATCACCAATGGATACTTACGCAGAGCGTGGGCTGCTCGAAACAACTCAGCAGACAGCAGGTATGGGGCATCCAGAGCTGAGATTAGAGCATGAAGGTGGGCATACTGCCACATTGACAGCAACTTTGGCTACCGCGCCAGAGCATGGGGATTTACCGACGGAAGATATTCGGATTGCAGCACTAAAAAATACTCTAGAACGACATCGCGGCGATCGACAAATAGTCCTTTTACAAGACTTTCCCGATCCTGATGCTCTATCTGGAGCCTGGGCATATCAACTCATCGCCAAACAGTATAGTATCAACTGCGATATCATTTATGCGGGCGCACTCAGCCATCAGGAAAATATCGCCCTAGTAAAATTGACGGGATTACCCACCAAAAAGATTGCCGCAGTCCATTTTAAAGAAAAAGATTTGAGTGGGTATCAGGGCTGCGTACTGATTGACAATCAAGGCACCACCTGTCAATTGTTGTCTTTAGTTCAAGATGCTGGGATTCCGATTACGGTGATTATCGATCATCATAGCCTACAAGACGATCTCAATGCTGAATTCGTCGATATTCGCCCCAGCGCACGCGCTACGGCAACTATTTTCACTCAGTACTTACAAGCGGGGCTACTAAGACTCGACAGCAGTATTAATGAACATGTAAAGTGTGCTACTGCACTAATGCACGGTTTGCGATCGGATACCAATCGGTTGATGCAGGCACAAGAGGAAGACTTTATGGCGGCGGGATATCTCAGCCGCTTTTATGATGCTCAGTTGTTGAATGCTATTCTGCATGTGTATCGATCGAAACGAGTGATGGAGGTAATTCAGAGATCGCTCACAAATCGTGTCGTACAGAACAATTTTTCGATCGCCGGAGTGGGATATTTACGCTATGAAGATCGGGATGCTATTCCTCAAGCTGCCGACTTTTTGGTGACAGAGGAAAACGTTCACACGGCGGTTGTATACGGCATCGTGCGCGATGAGGATGATGAAGTCGAATTGGTGATTGGCTCACTGCGTACGTCGAAATTAACCCTAGATCCGGATGAGTTTATCAAGGAAGCATTTGGCAAAAATAGCGAGGGTAGATTCTTTGGCGGTGGGCGGTTTACGGCGGGTGGTTTTGAGATTCCCGTGGGCTTTTTGTGTGGATTTAATGATAATTCGGATTTCTCGAAGATGAAATGGGAGGTGTTTGATAACCAAATCAAGCAAAAACTCCTCAAATTGGTAAATCCGACAGATAGTTATTAGTTGTTTGTGTCAATTTAGTCGATCTTTGTGCTAAGGTGCTGATAAAGTTGGATTGAGTGATACTTTGGACAAACAAAGCTGGTGCTGTTGCCCAAAACAATCCCCCAGAAGATAGAGGGGTGGTAGGGTACAATTGGCCTATACTGTGTTTGTTCAGACTAGTTGAACTCAATTTATTTTGATAAAGTGTCCTAATTGAGGGCACTGTATTGGAGCAGCTTGAATCTAGGTAGTTTATATTTATACGAACCCGATCGCCTAAATCGATTTGATGACAGATAACTCAACTACATCTAAGTACGGGCTAAAATTCTTTTTAAAAACTGGTAGCGCGGTGGCGTTGGGCTTATTTTGCCTGGGAATCGTCGGGATCGAATTTGGGCGATGGTGGGCAAAGCAAAATTTGTCGCCAATATTGGAACAAGAATTGAGTAAGAGTCTCAAACGCCCAGTCAAGATTGGCACGATCGAGGATATTTCTCTGAACAATTTTCGCGTTCGGAATGTGAGTATTCCTGCGAGTGGAGATGACTTGAATCGGCTGGAAGTTGGGCAAGTTGTTGTTGATTTTAATCCGATCCAAATCGCGATCGATCGCACGTTGAAGCTGAATATTCGAGTGGTTGAGCCGAATATTTATGTCGCTCAAACTGCGTCGGGTAGTTGGGGGAAGATTCCCCCACAAGACAAGGCTCCTGAAGGGGTTGTGAAAGTAAAAGTTGGAACGATTAAAATTGAGGATGGTGCGGTAACAGCGGTTCCTTATAGTAGCACTCCTCAGCCAGTTTTGATGAGTAAGATTGATATTCGAGCGAATATTAATGATGCTCAGACTGAGGTTGATTATCAAGCTAGTGCTCAGTTTGGGGCAAATGGAAAAGTCAAAATTGAGGGCAAAAGTTTAGTTGCTAATGGACAAACTCAATTAGCAGTTAGCGGTGAAAAGTTGGATGTGGCGGCGGCGACTCGAATTGTGAAGATTCCCGCAGTCAGGATCGATCGAGGCACTGTTGATGGTAATTTGACTTTGGCGATTCAGCCCCAGAAATCTCTGCGGATTGCGAGTAATTTGGTGGTGCATGATGGTAAGGTGACGATCGATAATGTACCTCAGAGTTTAGATGCTATTAATGGCAAGATTCAAGTATCGGAACATGATGTCAAGTTTGATAATGTTGCGACTAAATACGATCGAGTCGCTGGGGTGGTTAATGGTAGTCTGGATTTTGAGAAGGGCTACCAACTTAAAGGGGAGATTATTCCGGTTGGTTTGCCAGATTTAGTTCAGAGTATTGGGGTGGTTTCACCTTTTGCTCTGGCTGGTGCGGTGTCGGGAGATTTGGAATTGACGGGAAAATTAGACACCCCAATTTTAGCCGGAAAGTTTGCGAATACTCAGGTTAGTCAAGTCGATCGCGTGGAAATCGATCGAGTTAATGGTAACTTTAAATTGGCTGATAATCGCATTAAGTTATCGGCAATATTGGAGCCTAAGTTAGGCGGGAAGGTGACGACTAATGGGGAGATTCAGCTTTTAAAAACTCCGGTGGTGAGTTTTCAGTTTCAGGGCGATAATTTGCCTGGGGATAGCCTCAGTCGCCTGTATGGGGCGAAGTTACCGAGTCAGATTCAGATTGGTACAACTCAGGTGCTCGGCACGATTAAAGGGGCTGCTGGGGGTATATATACGAATATTCAGGCGAGCGCACCTCAAGCTACTTATCCGGTAAATACGGAGCTGGAAATCGATCCGCAAGGAAATACGTTGATTCGCTCTGCTCAGGTGGCAGTTGCGGGGGGAAATGTTCGAGCTACGGGAAAATTGACTCCGACTAATTGGGATGTGAGTTTGGATTCTCAAGGGGTAGATACTCAGGCATTAGCGAAGATTGGGGGAACAATTTTACCGATTGCTTATCGGGGCAAGTTGACTGGCACGATTCAAGCACGGGGAGTGTATAGTGATGTCGATCTCGATCGGATTCAAGCGCGGGGGAGATTGGGTTTACAATTGGCGGCAGGGCGGATCGATAGTAGTCAGTTTATTATCGATCGCGGTCGTTGGCAAGCGGCGGTTAATACTAGTTCACTTAATTTACAACAGCTCGAACGCAGTTTACCAGCGGGAGTTGTTAGTGGTAATTTTAATGTTGTGGGGAATAGTTTAAAGCGGTTCGATCTGAATACAATTGCGGCACGAGGCGGCGGTAAAGTAGGATTGAAAGGGGGCGAGATTCGATCGACAGATCTGAAGATTGCTAATGGTAAGTGGCAAGGGATATTTATCACTAATGATTTTCAAGTATCTACACTCGCGCCTCAAGTCGATGGGAAACTCAGCGGGAAATTTAATCTCGCGGGAAGTCTAAATAAGTTTACACCACAATCGATTCGGGGAATTGGATCTGGGACGCTCAATTCTAGGAATGGTAGAATTGATGGGAATAATTTGGTATTGGATGGGGGAAAATGGCAGGGAGATGTGCGATTATCATCTTTAGTTGTTGGTGGTTTAGTTCCTGGAATTCCCCAGCAATTTCGCACGGCTAAAGTCGATGGTAGTTTGCAGGTGGCTGGAGATTTGGAGCGGCTGGATGTTAATAGACTTAGGGTGCGGGGAGATGGTAAGTTAAGTTGGTCGGGTGGTGTTGTTGTAGCGAAAAATATTGATGTTAAGGAGGGGAAATGGCGGGGTGATTTTGCGGTCGATCGATTAAAGTTGGATAATCTGGGTGCGGCAATTCCTCGTGATTTGAGCTTTGCACAATTAAATGCTAATTTTAGTGCAGCAGGTGAGTTGGCGAACTTCGATCCCGATCGAATTCAGGCGACAGGTTTTGGTGAATTGAGTTTGGGTGATGCCAAGATTCGCGCTACAGAAGTTCGATTGAATCGGGGAGATGTGCGGGGGACTCTGGATATAGATCGAGTTCGATTAGGTAAGATTAGTAATAAGATATCGCCACAATTACAGGCGGCGATTCTGGCGGGGCGATTTAATGTCAGTGGGAATATTAAGAAGTTGGATCCAACGGCAATTCAAGCCAATGGAAATGGAACCCTCACTAATATTTTAGGGGGGAATATACGTCTCGATAATGTCGATCTGAATGATGGACTTTGGGCGGCGAAAATAACGACCGATCGATTGAAAGTTAGTGAATTAGCTAAATTTGCTCCAGCTAATGATAGTCAGGCAAGTGGAGAAGTGAGCGGCAATATCCAGCTAGCTGGAAATATTCGAGATAACGATCCACGCAAGATTCAGGTATGGGGTAAACCAACACTAACTAACTTCAAAGGATCGGGCTGGAAATTCGATCGAGAGCTAATTGGGAATATCCAAATCACTCCAGGCGAAGGTGCTAATATTAGCTTTGTCGGTAAAACCGATCGGCTATCAGTCAAACTCGATCCCAACTTACAGCCGCGAAATTTCGATATCCAATATCAAGATACGATCGCCAGGGGTGATATTGTCGGCAAAGTCTTAAATGTTGATGTCAAAGAGTTTCCCCTCGCTCAATTGAAACAATTCATTCCCAAAAATACGGGCATTCAAGACTATCGCCTCAGTGGATTGGCAACAGGTAATCTAGCAGTTAATCTAACAAACCTAGAAGTTGTCGCTAAACAGATCCAAATCGCCAATCCGATCTTTGGTGCATTTGAAGGCGACCTTTTACTCGCCAACTTCCGTTATGGCAAAGGGCAACTTAATCTGAATAATGCCGAAATTCAACGGGGTAAACATACATACCTAATCAGCGCAAATATTGCCCCTGAAGCTAAAACTCCTACCTTCCAGGCAAAAATCAAAATCCCCACAGGTTCCCTAGAAGATATCCGCGACTTATTACAGGTATTTAGTATCAGCGATTTATTGACACCGCCAAATCAACGCAAATACGGCACCATTGACGACATCTATGCACCAGATGCAAAAATTGGCTATCAAACCAAAACATTAGGTACCGAAATTCTGCGTATAGCCGAATTGCGACAATTTCTAAATCAGGAAATAGATCGTCAATCTGCAAGTACAGCAATTCCAGACATTCAAAACCTATATGGAGATATTAGTGGAAGTATCGAAATAGGTAGCAACTCCAAAACGGGAATTAGTGCCGACTTCGATCTTCAGGGTCAAAATTGGCAACTCGAACGATATAATCTAGATCGAGTTCAACTAGTTGGTAATTGGCGCAAAAATCGACTTCAGCTAGCACCACTTGCCCTGAGTGTGGGAGATACTCAGTTGACGATCGCCGGAGATTTTGAAGCCAAAAATCAGCGAGCAAAAGTTACCCTAAAAAACTTTCCCGCCGAATCATTAACGGGTATCATCAAAACACCGATCGATGTTAATGGTGATATCGATCTCGATGCCCAAATTACTGGAGCATTATTCGATCCACATATGAGTGGAACTGTGGTACTAAACAACGGAACTTTGAATAAAACAAAACTCAACTATGCCGCAGGTACATTTAACTATTGGGATGGGCGACTAACCTTCAATAGTAACGCCAACTTCGACAACTTATTAGCAACAGAAAACTCACCGATCAAAATCAGTGGCAGCATTCCCTACCAACTGCCATTCACACTCAAAGCACCTGCAACTAATGAGATCCGTGTCGATGTGACGCTCCAAGATCGAGGATTGCAAGCGATCGACGTTGCCACCAAACAACAAGTAAAATGGGTCGATGGACGAGGTAAAATCGATCTAAATATCAGTGGAGAATTAAAACCCAAAGGTGGATTTGACAGCCTCACCGCCAGCGGTAAAGCCATAATTAGTCAGGGAACTATCAAAGCTGCATCACTACCAGAACCCTTGCGAGATATCAATGGTGAAATTGTATTTGACTTCGATCGAGTCGATGTCAAAAAATTGGCAGGTAAATTCCTCAATCCAGCAGATCGATCGAAAAATGGCGGCGAAGTAGCAATTTCTGGAATTATCCCCATCTCCAACGCTGTATTTATCGATCCTGCTCAACGGCTGAGTGTCGGCATGAAAGGGATTGCGATCGATATCCCGACCAAATACAAAGGTAACGTCGATGGTAAACTAGGCATCATCGGTACCGCCATCAATCCCGCCATCACCGGAGAAATCAAACTCAACAACGGAGAAATCTTCATCCCCGAATCCGCCGATACCACCGACACGATTTTGGGCATCAATACCTCACCAGATATACCCGCTCCCAACCCGCTCCAAATCCGCAACCTCGATCTGATCCTCGGCGACAACGTTCAAATTACCCGTGCGCCGATCCTCAGTTTTATCGCCAATGGTAAACTCACCGTAAATGGCACTCCAGACGACATTCGTCCACTCGGACAAGTTCAACTTCAAAAAGGCTCACTCGACCTATTTACAACCCAATTTCGCCTTGCTAGCGGCTATCCTCAGACAGCCGACTTCTTCCCAAACTTGGGTACAGAACCCGTACTAAATCTGCGACTCTACGCCAAAACCCTAGAAAGCACCGCTAGCCCAGTTGTAGGCAACTCCTTCAATCGTACCGCCAAAGGTAGCGAAATCAACGAAACCACCGACCTGTATGGTAGCAGTTTCGGCTCCGTCCAAACGATCCAAGTTGAAGCCAAAGTCTCTGGATTAGCCAGCCAACTGACACAACGCCTCGAACTTACCAGCACCCCATCCCGCACCCAACCAGAAATTCTACTTCTATTAGGTGGTGGTTTAGTCCAACAAATTGGATCGGGGGAAAACAATATTGGACTGGGAATCGTCAATTTAGCAGGTTCGAGTTTGCTCAATAATATTCAAAGTCGAATCAGTGAAGCCTTTAACCTGCCTGATGTCCGGCTATTTCCTACCCTTACGAAAGAAGGTAAAGCGACTAGTAGTTCTACTTTAGGTATCGCGGCAGAGCTTGGTACAGATATCACCCCAAAAATCTCCGCTTCGGTTTTTAAAATCCTCACCAATACCGAATCCTTCCAATATAGTCTCCGTTATCGCATCAACGACCAAACTATCTTACGCGGTTCGACCAATCTTTTCGGTGATAACCGCGCTATTATCGAGTTTGAGCGACGGTTTTAGAGGGGTCAGCGATGAGGAATGAAGCATAATGAACTTTTCCGATCGATTTCCAGTCTAAATATCTGTGATTGAAAGTGTGAGGTGGTTTTGTGCATCAATGTCTATCTCCCGATCGTAATGTGCAAATCTTTTATCGTAGGTTGGGTTGAAGAATGAAACCCAACATCTCTGTAGCGATCCTAAATGAGAAGCTAGGTTAGTGTAGGGTGTGTTAG
>JANMEL010000153.1:0-40144 GCA_031376885.1 Chamaesiphon sp. OTE_70b_metabat_96
CCCCGTCTCCCGTCTCCCCCTCCCCCCGTCTCCCCCTCCCCCCGTCTCCCCCTCCCCCCTTCCCCCCTCCAGCTAATGAAATTTGTCTGCACTCAGCACGATTTGAATGTTAACCTTGGGTTTGTCAGTCGTGCAGTTCCCGCTCGCCCTACTCATCCTGTACTGGCAAATATTAAGATCGTAGCGACGATCGAGCCAGATCGAATTGAGCTGACTGGATTTGACTTGAGTTTGGGGATTCAAACCAGTTTTGCAAGCCAAGTCATCGAGCCTGGAATCCTGACACTCCCAGCCAAATTGCTCAATGATATCGTCGCCAAATTGCCGAGTGGGGATATTACCATCGACGATAATAGCAAGGGTGAAAATTTGGTAAATATCACCTCAGTTTCGGGTAAATATCAAGTAAGGGGGATGAGTGCTGAAGAATTTCCTGAATTACCATCGATCGAAGATAGCGAAATCAATCCACTTTCTGCCAGTGCTTTTATTGAAGGTTTAAAGGGGTCTTTGGTCGCCTGTAGCCAAGATGAAACTAAGCAAATACTTACGGGAGTATTTTTAAAAGTTGAGCCAGATTGCCTAGAATTTGCCGCCACTGACGGGCATCGCTTGGGAATTGTCAAAGTTTATCCGCCAGAAGCTGACAAGATTGCTAAAACGGACGAGCATCAGGGCGATGCCCATGCAGGTTCATTTAACGTTACGGTTCCAGCCAAAGCATTACGAGAACTAGAAAAAATGCTAGTCTCGAAGCCCGATGGAGATAAATTAGGCGTACAATTAGAGCAAGGACAAGTTGTATTTGCCTGGGGAGAGCAAAAGTTAACTACCCGCACTTTGGAAGGAAGATACCCCGACTATCGATTGTTGATCCCCAAACAATTTCAACGTCAAATTACACTCGATCGCAAGCAAATTCTCAGTGCTTTAGAAAGAATTGCGATTCTCGCCGACAGTAGTAGTAACTTGGTCAAACTTAGTATCGATAGCGCGAACCAATCGATCGATCTTTCTGTCGAAGCTCAAGATCGTGGTAACGGTAGAGAATCACTTACCGCTCAGATTACTGGGGAAAATTTGGACATCGCTTTCAATGTCAAATACCTGATGGATGGCTTGAAAACCCTCCCCACTCCTGAAATCATCATCAGCCTCAATGGTCCCCTCGAACCAGTCATCCTGACCCCTCTAGGTGGCATAGAGATGACTTATCTAGTCATGCCCGTGCAGCTCAGACAGTAGATTTCAGATCCCAGTCAGTAATGATGGGATCTGGAACGACCGTACTAAGTAATGAAATTTGGATTTTGGGGCCGGATGTAGCTAGGCGAATTGTCATGCCGTCGATTACAGCTAGTGTCTTAATCGGTTCGCCATCGAGATATGTGCCGTTGGCACTCATATTGACGATCTGCCAGCCGATAGATTCGCTCCATCTCAATTCCGCATGATATCTGGAAACAACGGCACTAAATAGCACCGCATTATTGTCAGTTGCCCGCCCAATTCGGATAATATCCTGGGAGGTGAATTTCCAGCTCTGCACGGGAATTGAATTAAGCAAATTTAGGACGATCGGGGGCATACTCAAACACGTTTCTGACGGGGTGGATTAATCTTTAAGCTCGACCATTTTGGAAGAGAAAAGTCACCAAATCCCCTTTCCCTAAACCAATTCTGTCGCCTGTACTGAGCAGATGACGATTGCCTTTGACCAATGCATTATGATTGACATAAGTTCCATTGGCACTGCCAAGATCTTCGAGGTAATATTGATTTTCCTCAATCCGAATATTGGCATGAATCCGCGATACGACTTCCGAACAGGGGAAGCCGGATACGTCGATGTCGGGTGGCTTTTGTTCGTTTGGTTTGCCTAGCAGCACGACTGTCAAATGTGGGGGAAGTTCGATCGCTTTGTTTGTTTGTAAGTGAAACAATTGATAGGGCGATTGTTGGATTTGGGTAGCTACCGGAATTTCGGGGGTAGCAATTACTGGTTCGACGGCTGGTACTGCGACTGGCTCTACCACTGGGGGGGTAACAGCGATCGTCGGCAGATCTGGGGTGGCAGTTGTCGAGATCTCCACTGCTGCTGGGATTGGTGCTGGGATTGGTGCCACTATTGGCATTACTGGTTCGTTACTGGTCAAAACTGTAGCTGGTAAACCCACGCTGGCAGTTTCGACGACAACATTGGGGACAGATTTAAAGCTATGTCCACATTGTCCGCAAAATGTAGCGTCAAGTTGGGCGGGTGTTCCACAGGTAGGGCAAGGTTTTGTAGCTGGCAAAGGGGTGTAGCAAGCTTCACAGTTGACAGCTCCTTCAGGATTGGTGTGACTACAGTTTGGGCAAACTATCATAAAAGATTAGATTTTTAGTTTGAGCGATTTAGTTTGGGCAAGTTACGCCAGTCGAGCGCATAGCATCTGCCGATTCAGAAGCGTCTGCTCTGGGGAGTGTCGATCGGATTTTAGCAGAGCGTCGCGATCGAGATCTAGCTTACCTCGACATTACCAAACATCTTGGCTCCTAAATAGTAACTTCATCACGATCGCCAAAAATTGACAAATTATTTTGACTTTTCCAAGTATCGATCGATTTCAACAACCCCCAATCTCGCCGCACTATCCAATAACCATAATAATTCACCATCCGACTGAATAGATCTCGATGGATAGGCTAATTCGTCACCAACGGCGGAAAACACCGCGCTGAGTGCCGTTTGTTTGCTAGCACCAGCAACGAGAAAGATGATACTGCGAGAATTGTCGATCGCACCGATCGTCAAAGTCAAACGAGGCTCTCCATCTTTATCACCCACTGTAACCGATCGATCCATGACGGATAAAGCTGCTGTATGGGGGAATAAAGAAGCTGTATGGCCATCATCACCCATCCCTAGTAGTGTGATGTCAAAAATCGGCATTACCCCAGGTTCTAGCCCGAAATGAGCGGCGATCTGACGATCGTACTCACCAGCAGCCAAATGTGGATCTGGCAAATTCGTTGGCATGGGATGAATATTTGCCGCCGGAATTGGTACCAAATCCAGCCACACTCTTTTGGTCATCCCATAATTGCTATCGGGATGGGTGGAGGGAACATAACGTTCGTCACCCCAAAAAATTTGGATTTGGTGCCAAGGTAGGTCTTGTTGTGCCAGTGCAGCATACAATGGTTGAGGAGTCGAACCACCAGATAGGGCGATCGAGCACGATTGACGCTCGATAATGGCGGTGTGGATCCTTTCCACCACCAATTCTAGCGCAGCCGCGACTAACGCCGAACGATCTGAATAAACACGAACCTGCTGTGTCATAACGATCCCTCATCACAGATAAACTAGATAGTCTGATTCTAATCCACACTGGTTAACTAACAATCCGATCGGCTAATATAGCAACCGCCAAGGCGGTTAGAACAAATGTAAACGCTCAAACCATTAGTGCATCAGCTTTTCCAAACTGACCCCTGACCCCTGACCCCTGACCCCTGTTATAACTAGCTATCCCGATCGCATCGCCAAACAAGCTAATCTAGACTTTTTGTACGCTTGACTACATATTTCAAAATTTCCCACTAGTCGGGGATAATGTTTTAAAATCTCAAATTAAATTTAGACTATGCAACCAACCACTAGCAGTTTTCTGACTCCTCTCGCCCTCAAAACCGCAGGTGCCGTACTGATTGTATCATCACTGATCGATCTAGTCTTCATGCTGATGTTTCCACCCGAATTGGGCGCAGATCCCGACAGCAAAAGATGGTGGCTGTACGCTACGAGTCAAATAGTCGATCGAGGTTTGTTACCTTTAGTCGGTATCGCTTTTGCGATCGCTGGAGACTGGATTGAGATCGTCTCCAGTGAAGATGGCGGTACTAGAGGCAATTTCTGGCGGATCGGTACCTATACTTTGGCTAGTCTACTAGGGCTAATTTTCGTACTGATTATTCCATTTCAGTTGATGACTACCGACAACCTAAAAAGTGACGATCTCAAAAAAATTGGCGACGAGGTGACACGCCTAGAGCAGGGAATCAAAAGCAATCTTCAACAAATTAGTGCCCAACCCAAAGACAAAATCAAAGAGCAAATCGCCGCAGTGGATAAGGAAATCAAAAATGGAGCGCAAGGACAAGGTTTGGCAAACCTCCAGATCACTAAGTCTAAGCTAGAAATGCTTCTGAATGACCCTGGAAAATTTAAGCAAGAATCAGAGCAAAATCTCAAACAGCTCAACGAACAAAAACGCAAAGCCGAATCTCAAGCTAACGAAAAAATGGTCAAAACTGGCGTGAGAACAGGTTTCGCCAGTCTACTTCTAGCCGTAGCCTACGTTACCATTGGTTGGACTGGATTGAGAAAAGTCTTGAAGTAGTGGAAGGGTGGTAGGGGGTGGAAGGGTGGGAGGGTAGTAGGGTAGGCGAGTGGCAGGGTAGTAAATTTTCTCCACTCCCCCCCCTCTCCCCCTCTTCCTCCCACCCTCACCCCCTCCCCACAGGCTATAGTGTGAATAGACTGTACCGTCGATGATTGTAGTAAAAATCGGAGATTTGTGTTCCAACATTTCAAACAGGACTTAAAGAACGATTTAATAGCCGGATTGCTGGTAGCGATTCCACTCGCCACTACCATCTGGCTATCGATTAATGTGGCAAATTGGGCGGTCAATTTTTTGACGAGTATTCCCAAACAGATTAATCCTTTTGACGGCTTAGATCCGATCCTTGTCAATGTCTTAAATTTATTAGTTGGGTTTACCGTACCATTGATGGCAATCTTGCTGATTGGTTTGATGGCGCGGAATATTGCCGGAAAATGGTTTCTGGATTTTAGCGAAAGATTACTTCAAGCAATTCCCCTTGCAGGAGCAGTTTATAAAACACTCAAACAACTCTTAGAAACTTTGCTGAGAGATTCAGGAAATAGATTTCGGCGAGTGGTTTTGGTCGAATATCCCCGACGGGGAATTTGGGCACTGGCTTTTGTGACTGGATCGATCGATAGTGAGATTCAGGCGCAAATGTCCGATCGGATGTTGAATCTATTTATTCCGACTACCCCCAATCCTACAACAGGATGGTATGCAGTCGTGCCAGAACAAGATGTTGTTGATTTGCAGATGTCGATCGAAGATGCTTTTAAAGTAGTCATCTCTGGTGGTATCGTCAATCCTGGCAATGTTGCAGCGATGGCACTGAGTACAAATTCAGCCCCAATTGTCGAGCCTCAAATATCTACAATACCGATATCGATCGTTTCAATAGAGGATAAATAAACCAATTCATCATCGCTTTTATCTATCGTTGGAAATCTAGTTTGTTCTCATCATGCCCGATAGCGCAAGCCGCTCGAATAGTCAGCTTTCACCAAAAGATCGTCCCACTCATCAGTCCAATCTTTATCTAAGGATTGCTACCCAACTTCAACACTTTTTTGAGTGGGATCTAACTAATTTCCCTCTAGAAATAGAGGGAAAAATTTTGCGGGTACAGGTGCAGATCGATAACAAAGACCAAGTTCGAGCGCATCAATTATCACCTTTGAACTGGCTAGCAAGACAATCGGCTGATGTCAAAATCTATTGGTCAGATCGCGAAGAAAAATTTACGATGGCTGGTGTCGGTCAATTAAGGATTATTTCCGGCGATCTTTCCATCGACTATCCCAAGGTTTTTGCAGACTTGAGACAAGATTTGTCACCGCACTTTCCCCAAGTTAGATATTATGGTGGAATTGGCTTCACTCAAGATAGATCGATTAGTGAATCAGACGCTACCTGGAAGTTATTTGGGAACTATCGATTTATTATTCCCGAATTTGAGGTGTGTACCAATGGACTTGAGATATATTTTGCCTGCAACTTCCAGTTAAATTCATCGATAGATTTCGATCGACAATTAGATACTATCTTGGCAGAATTAGCCAATCTAGACTTAGCAATTTATGAAGAGCGATTATTATCAGATCTACCATTACCGATCGATCGAGTAGATACCCCAAATGCGATCGAATGGCAGCAAAATATCACCACCGCATTAACTACATTTCCCGATCGAAATCTCGATAAAATCGTGCTCGCACGTCGATCGACCCTCACATTTACCGCCCCCTTACAACCACAATCAATCCTACTCGCCCTACAACCACACAATCCCCACAGCTATCATTTTTGCTTTCAAATTAACCCCCAAACTGCATTTATCGGCACATCACCCGAAAGACTATATCATCGCTACGATCGATTTTTAAAAACCGAAGCCGTCGCCGGAACCCGTCATCGCGGTGCCTCCGTCGAAATCGACCTAGAATTGAGTAATGCTCTTCGTACCTCCCCCAAAGATCTCCACGAACATCAATTAGTCGTGAATAATCTAGCAGGTATTTTAGCCCAATTGTGCGAGACAGTGACAATCGAACCGCGATCGACTATCCTCAAACTAAATAAAGTTCAACATTTATATACCCGATGCCAAGGTATATTAAAAGCCGATCTCACCGATGCCGAAATCTTGCCCAAACTTCATCCCACCCCCGCTGTCGGCGGCTTTCCCCGCATCCTGGCTCTACAACTCATCCGCCAAATCGAACCCTTCGATCGAGGTTGGTATGCCGCTCCTGTCGGTTGGGTGGGTTATGATGATGCCGAATTTGCCGTAGCAATTCGATCGGGTTTAATTGACGGCAATAAGTTATTATTATTTGCAGGTGCAGGTATCGTCAAAGGTTCCCAAGCTGACGAAGAATGGGCAGAAGTAGAAAACAAAATTCGCCACTTTACCGACTTATTTCAGCTACCTGACTTCTCCGATCGGTCAGCGATCTGAAATCAGTGATTTGTAGCCTCAGAAGAATGACAATCGATTTAGAATATAATTGGATAAATTTTCGCGAGAACTTCCATCAATAAATCTTTAGGACAAACAGCAATTAGTTCTGCACCTCTGGATCTATAATCTAACGATCGCAATTGGTCAGCCATCAATACGCCAGTTACCACTTCACCATCGGGGATATTGACATAGAAAGGATTTTTTCGCTTAGTATTGCTAACTGGACAAACTAAGATAAAACCCCGTTGCTGGTTGAATTCCGTGTGACTGACTACTAGTGCTGGACGTTTACCCATCTGTTCGTGTCCAGATTGCGGATCGAAATTCAGCCAGATCAAATCACCACGAGCTGGAATATAATCTACCATTCCTCTGCACCACTAGGTTTACCCCAATCAATCTCTGGCTCCAATTCTAGTTCTTGGCTGAGAAGTTCAGATAGCGTATATTTAGGCATTTTCTGCACTGGCTCGATGATTAATTGACCTTTTTCCAAACGACAATCAACTTCGTCATTCACACCTAGAGCTAATTCATCTGCGATATATTTAGGGATTCTGACAGCCAAAGAATTTCCCCACCGACCAATTTGGGACTTCATCCTAGACAAGTACCTATAAGATAAACAAAGTATATCATACTTCGAGTTGAAGAAGTCGGGGATCTGAGGGAAATTGTGTTGGATTACCGACCGTACCTACGCGAACGAATCGATCGATATTAACGATATGATGAATTATCTTACCCTGCGCTAGATCCCACAATTTGACTGTGCCATCTTCGCTGCTACTAATTAGATATTTTCCGCAACTAGTAAAACTAATTCCCCAGACAGGAGCCGTATGTCCCCGTAGCCATTGTATGGGTTCACCGATGATGATATCCCAAATCTCGATGCCAGTGCGACCTGCGATCGCCACTCGATGTTTATCATTAGGTAAGAAAGTCAATGCCGACCAATCGAAACTCGCGATCGACCACGTACTTTTGCAGGTATACTGATGATAGTCACAAACGCTCATAATCCCATCATCACTGAGGGTGACTAAATGTTGTCTGTCAGAACTGAATGACATCATTTTGATGCGATTACCATGACTTGTTAAATTGCGACAAGTTTTAGTTTGCCAATCCCAGATTTCGATCGTATTATTACTATAGCCGACTGCAAACCTCTGGCGATCGTCCGCAATAGCGATACCCATGAGCCAAGCTGTTTGATTTGTCGGTAATAGCTCGACTACTCCAGTTGCGATATTCCAACAGTAGACTTTGCAATCTTCAGCCACACTCAAAACCGTATCTTCATCGAGAAATAATGCCTGATGAATCCAGTTGCTATGCTCCGTCATTGTGGCTACACAACTACCGCTCTGGATATCCCACAATCGAACGGTGAGATCGTGACTACAAGAAACAAATTGTCGATTGTCGCGGCTGATATCGATCGATCTTACCGCACTAGTATGACCGATATATTCTTGGCAAGCTAAAGGTGGTTCTGACTCGGCAAACTGCCAACTAAATATTACACCATCATCGCGACCAGCAAGCATCATCAGATTGTCAGGATTTTCCACAAAACTAGTGGAGAGAAACCGTAACGGATGCCCTGAAAAAGTCGATAGACACTCACTGCGATCGATATTCCACAATTCTACAATCCCATTGTCACTAGCGATCGCCAAAATCTCCCCAGCGCGATGGAGTGACGAGCAATAGCTCCGATAGTCTGGATACATCGCTCGCAGACAAATACCCGTGCGGATACTCCAAACCCGCACCGAATCCAGACTAGTAGTCACCACCCGCTCACCATCGGGCGTAAAAGAAATATTATACGCCCTACTGCGATGACCGACTAAAACATGGACGATCTCATCAGTCTGTAAATCCCAACAATACACCTCAAAATCGAAGCTCACACCCCAGAGATACCTCCCATCGGGGCTGAACACCACTCGATGAATTTGCTTGCCTTCTGGGACGTTTATCGAGCGAGTCTTTCCCAGCCAGAGCGATTGAATTCTCACCCCATCAGAGCCAGATGTCACCAGTCTAGCTCTAGCTGCATCGATGCTGGCTTGCCAAACCATCGCTTTGGGCGTATTTTGAATCGAAAATATTGGCTCGTCACGTTTTAGCCACCAAAATTTGATAAAGCCAGACATATCCAGACTGACAATCAGCGAATTGCTAGGCAAAAAATAGACAATCCAGATATAATCCTGATGACCGTAAAATATCTGGAGACATTCGCCTGTAGCTACATCCCAGAGCCGAATCGTGCGATCTTTACTCCCACTGATGAGATAACGACTATCGCTACTAAAACACAGACTCGTCACCCATCCAGTATGACCGCTCAAGAGGGCATAATTGCGACCTGTGGCGACTGAATAGAGATGAATTTGACAATCTGTACCACAAGCGGCGAGTATTTGCCCATCGGGGCTAAAAGTCAAGTCAAAGATAATGCCCATCCCCTGAGCAAATTTGCATCGATCGAATGTCGTACCACTAAAATTGACTTGGGGTAGTGGGACTTCTTGAAAGTCTACTTCACAAATATGTAAATCTGTCAAGTCCCAGTCAGTGAAATCTGCTTGAAGTTCTATCGCCAAATCGAGGAGATTTCCCGCGCCATAACCGAGCGGTGTCAGCGTACGAATGAGCGGAATCAATGACTGGAGATAGGCAACGGTATTTGCGTGGCGATTGGTGAGGGTGCGGCTGACGGGTTGGAGCAAGAGCCGTTGCTGGATGTCGCGAATGTATTCGGGTGCGCTGGTGGGGTGGAGTGCGAGGTGGTTAAAAAAAACAGCTTATCGGGAGATTCTAGTTCGAGATTGAGTTCTTCAATTAATCGATCGGTAGTAAATTCGAGGATGACGTTTTGCAGGGTATAACGTTTGATTTTACCAGCTTTTTCTCGAACTTGGTTAGCGGTAGGATAGTTATTGCCGATCGATTGAACGATCGATCTTTTAATCAGTGAATCGATCGTATCTAGCAAAGATCGATCGAGATCTAATGGTGCAAAATGTTCGACTAGAACATCGATCGATACTGGTTCGCGCCGAATTGCTAGGCAATAAATCAGCAGCTTTTCGGCGATCGTCAATCTGGCGAGTTGAGTCGTCAGAATATTACTAATTTTGGCATAGGTATATCGATCGGAATCGAGAAAGTCCTCCAAGTCACCCTCAAAGGTATTCACGATCGTATTCGCAATAATCCGCAGATAGAGAGGATTTCCCTGACAGCGATCGCTTATTGTCTGTAACTGTGATAACTTACCCGTCACCCCCATCTGTTGGAGCAGAGAAACGCTATCAGTCTCAATTCCAGCCAGAGCTAGAGTCCTCACCGGAAGCCTATCCCCACTGAGTTCGGCAAGTTCTAAAGGTGGTTCGCGGCTAGTGATCGTCACACAGCTTTGATGTTGACTGCTACCCAATCGATGAAATAGATCGCCATAGTTACTATAACCCTCTCGATAATTTCCCACATATTCGCCAGGATTCATAATCGCCTCAACGTTGTCTAATATCAATAGACACCGATGGTGTTGAAGGTATTCTAATAACAGTCCAATTCGTTTCGGTGATGTTTTGGGTAGATCGGTATTAGTATGTTGAGATAGTACTCCAATTAGATCGCCCAGCAGTTGATTTAAAGGTGGAGCTTCTCTGAGCGATCGCCAAATAACAAACTCAAATCGATCTTGCAATTGTTGACCGAGTTTAGTTGCTAAAGCAGTTTTACCAATTCCCCCGATACCCAGAATAGCGATAAGTTTGCAATGATCGATCGCCACCCAAATCGCCAGTTTTTCTAATTCCCTCAACCGCCCACAAAAAGGCTGAATATCAGTCGGCGCATCCTCCCAGTCTACCGTAGACTGACGTTCGATCGTCAATTGATTGAAGATGACCTGAAAATTGTGCTTGGTAATTTTTTGCTGGGTAGCCGTAGACAACTCTTGCAATAGATGAGAAGCATTGCGCCGCACAGTCACAGGCTGATAGCCAGTAGCCTTGGCAATGGTATTATAGTCCTGATTTTGCCAGATCCCCTCGAAAATCTGCCATTCGCTCTCAGTCACATCCTTCCCCCGTTGCTTGAAAAGATGATAGTTGAGGAGCTGATGAACGCGAGGAGGGAGCATGTGGGTTTGCTGGGAGATAAACGGTGGTTGAGCAGTGGTTGAGCAGTAATTGAGCAGTAATTGAGCGGTGGTTTCGGCTCCGCTCAACCACCGCTCAACTAGGCGGACTTTGCTTATAACACACCGAGAGGTATAAGAGGATCGATCGGAGTTAGAGGGTTTGTATCTTATTTGTACCCAATTACTAGTCTATTGTCCCATAGTATTTACCAAATGTCTAAGTGCTGAAAGTAGGTCTAGGCAATACTTGTAACCTCATTTCCCCCACCTTTTAGCTAGCAGATCCAAAAGTTGTCCCCGCGATTTTAGCGATCTTCAGACTGAATTTGATTTTTTGATGAGTTAATCTGGATTCAGAGGAAAAATAAATGGCTGGATATATAAATTATGACAATCTCTAACTGGATGTCTTGGGAAGGTGGAGTAGATTTAGCTGGCTCCACAATTCCTGGCTCGACTCAGCCGAATATCATCGTTCACGTAGCCAGATTGGTACATACTCCAGTCGGCTCTGCGCCATCAGGAATGATTTTGTTTCAACCAGATCTAGAAAAAGCACCGCTATTTATGGGATTTGTTTCTACAAGTCTAGAAATAGGAAATTACTTCGCACCGAATATTTTTGCTGATACACCTTTTGCGAGTGCGCCAACATTAAAAGCAAAAATTATCATCGACACAGCACATTTACCAAATTCTGTATCCGCGCATATCCTAATCGATGGATATGAAATCGAAGCCGAATTGAGTAACTTTGAAAGCTTGGTAAGTATCGACAGATCGATCGGTTCTCCGCTCCCTTTTTCCCAAGATGGTTTGGAAGCACCCGCAACCAAAGTATCACTCAAAATCAATGGTGAATCGATCGCTACAAACTTATTACCGATGAGCATTACCGGAGGTGCATCCGCAGTATGGTCGCCGACAGGTATCTACGCTCGATAATTTAGAAATAAATTTTGGAAAGCTTACGGAATTCATAATCAAAGTCTTGTAGATACTAGTATCGGACTAAACACAAATTTCACCCACCACTTAGATCGATTATAAATAAACAACATGAATAAGTCATTTAATCTCAAAAGCCGATCTTTAATCGCGATTGCGACAGCATCCATATTTCTTGGTGCCTTTCAGCCAGTAAACGCCGCCGAACAAGAAGATGGGCGAGTTCGAGCTGCTCTAGAAAAAGCTGGAGTAGAATTTCAAGTTACTGATGATAAAACTTTTAAAGTTGTTGTTAAATTAAAAGGTGGAAGAACTCAAGTAGTGTTGATTGATTCTAATACCAGCAAGATCGATGGGACTAATATGGAATTTCGTGAAGTTTATGCTCTCGCTCACAAAGTTAAAGGCAACTTACCTGAAGAACTCAGTAATAAAATGATGAAACAATCTCATGACAAGAAAATTGGTGCCTGGGAAATAATCCAAGGTACTGACAACGATCTAGCTGTATTTACTGCAAAAATAGATTCAAACTTGAACGATAAAAATCTTGCTAAAATCATTAACTCAGTTGGATTAGTTGCCGACACGATGGAGCAAGAAATATCTAGGAAAGATGAATACTAGACAAGCTAGCTCGGCTGTGATACCTCGATCTCCGATCGATATATCTGAGTCGATTGAGCAACAAATCTGAACATCAACTAATAGCTAATAATTCGATCTACTATCTAGTCATAACAACCCTAATCATTCTCACATCATGAAAAACATTACCACAATTCTCCTAACTCTCGGACTGATTGGGACTTCAGCAATCTTGATGACTACTCCAGCTTTTGCTGATGCAGAATTCAATCGGCGACAACGTGAAAGTAACGATCGGCAACAGGAAAGTTTTAAAAATCAGCAGAATCAGCGAATAAATGATAGTAATCAATATAAGTATACGCCAGCTCCTTCACAGCCTAGTTATAAGTCGCCGAGTAGCACATCATCACCTACTTATCAGCCATCAAGTGGTTCCTCAAGTGGTTCCTATAGTTCACCATCATCTAATTCTTATGATGGTTCGGGATTAGAGGGTTTGGGCGCACTTTTTGGGTTGTTTAATTATGGCCCTAGTGCAATTTCTACTAATGGTGTTGTTCAGTATGGGGTGCAAAGTAAATTTGGGTTTGAAAATATCCGCGTCAGAACTGGGGCACATTTTGGCGGCGGAGGTAGTGCTTTAAATGGTGGGTTTACTGTTGGCTTTGGCGGTGAATCTGGGATGTTCAATCCTTTTATTGGTGGTGGATTAGGCTACAAATCTTTTACCGTTAATAAGATTGAATCTAGTGCTTTTTCTTTTTATGGTACTGGTGGAATCGATCTAAATCTTAGTGAAAATTTCAGTGTCACTGGTGCTGTTAACATACCGACGAATAGTGAATATGGGACAGAATATCAAGTTGGTATTAATTTATTTGGTTTCTAATCTAGAAGCTGTTTTAATTTATCATCATAATTAAATTCAGTCTAAATTTTTCATGATAAAAAATATTGCTATAGTTAGCATCTTGTCTTTGTTGCTCCAAGTTTCTTTCATAGATATGGTGTCAGCAAAGACAACAACACAGATACAAAAAATTGCCCAAGCCGATCGCTTATCGGTAAATGAATATATCGATCGAGGCAATACAGAAGATTTAGAAAGAATGCAAGGGTGAACTTCGTACCTTAAAAGCTAAAGAATAAGAACAAGATTGAAAGTTCGATTGTTCATAGGATTGGCGCATACTATTTTTTAAAAATCTCATGACTAAATCAAACTTACTGCCATCTCGAATCACAATTCAACATTTCGCAGCTAGTGCATTAGTAGCTATTTTACTTTCTGGTGGTGCATGTTATGAGCTACCTACTACTATTCCCAGTATAGGGATTCCAGTAGCGGATATAGTACCGAATTATTGGTTGCGAGAATCGAGGGATTCTTGTGAGATGGCATTCGATCAGCCTCGTTTTAATCTCAAAAGTAATAGTAATAAGCGCATCGATCTCGTTTTCCCTGCGAAGTTTACTTTTCAGGGTAAGGATTTAGTTACACGTAAGTCAGAAACCGCTGGAGAGCCATTTATTTTACCATGTGAAAATGGCAATGCTCTATTTACGATCGTTGACAATAGCGGTGGGGAGCGTGTAGATAAATTAAATCTTCGGAAGATCGAGCTAAAAATCCCCCAAACACCAATAGATCGATCGCAAGATTTGAAAATACCGATCGGTGGTAATATATATGAACGAATGGAGATTGAGACGACGATCGAAGGTAGCTCGATCGATGATGGTTATAATGATATGTTGATGAATACTGAGGAATATAAAGGAGATCGTACTCCCATCACCTTCGATCCAAAAACTAAAATCTTGACTATCCCTACTCAAGTCTTAAAACGCATCAAAAGCAATCGACCGAAAATTCAATTAGAAGTCAAAAATAGTTTATACTATGAATATCCCGATAAACACAGTTCGCCTTGGTTTCAATATCACTATTCGACTCCCAAGCAGACATTAAACCTAAAGTAAATAATTTTTGACGATCGAGATGACATGAATCAACTGTGGGGATATTTAATCATTGAAGAATTGGTGAGGAATGGCATCGATTATTTTGTGATTTCTCCAGGTTCTCGATCGACTCCTCTCACTGTAGCAGTTGCGCGTAATCATAGAGCGAATCATATTATTTGTATCGATGAACGTGCGGCGGCTTTTCACGCGATCGGCTATGCTCGTGCTACTACCAATCCAGCAGTATTAATATGTACATCGGGAACCGCTGCGGCGAACTATTTACCAGCCGTAATTGAAGCGGCAACAGATAATTTACCCTTAATTATTTTATCAGCCGATCGACCGCCAGAGCTACGCCACACTGGGGCAAATCAGACGATTAATCAGGTGAATTTGTACGGATCTTATCCAGTCTGGCAATTCGATTTACCTTGCCCTACAGAGGATATTAACCCTCAAGTTGTATTGACGACGATCGATCTAGCTGTATCTCGCTCCCGTCAATCTCCGGGCGGGGTAGTTCATCTCAATTGCATGTTTCGCGAACCTTTAGCACCCACAAATGAGGCGGTAGAGATTCCAGTTAGTTTGACAGATTGGCAAGCTCGAAATGGGGTTTATACAAATTATGCTGAGAAGCTCAATACGATTAGTGAGAGTGAGATTCAGCAATTAGTCGCCCATATTATTAAACCTACTATTCGGGGGGTATTAATAGTGGGACAATTAAAAGATCCAGAGAGTTATCACTGGGTAGTTAAATTAGCCGAGCGGTTGAATTGGGCAGTATTTGCCGATATTCAATCGGGGTTACGGTTGCGGCGGGATATACCGAATTTAGTTCATTACTTCGATCGATTATTACTGACTGACAAAGCTGTAGAATTGAAACCAGCCGATACAGTGATTCAAATCGGTAGCCGGATTGTGTCAGCAGGGTTACTCAGATGGTTGGCAAAATATCCACCGACTAATTATGTGATGGTATTAGATAATAGCGATCGAGACGATCCAAATCATCAAGTCACCCTCAGAATAGCATCAAATATTTCTCTATTTTGTCAGCAACTCCTAGCGAATGGATTTGAACGCCCACCATCTGAATGGGTGCAACAATTGCGATCGATATCTCACAATATCGGCTTAATAGTTGCCGACTTCCTCAATGGGAAAGAACTATTAACCGAACCTTGGATCGCTCGAACTATATCCGAACTTATCCCAGCTTATCATGGCTTGTGGATCGCCAATAGTATGCCCATTCGCGATTTAGATATGTATGGAAGTGAATATACTAATAATCCCCGCATCGGTGCGAATCGAGGTACTAGTGGAATTGAAGGATCGATCGCCGCAGCAACTGGATTTGCAGTCGGTTTAGAGACTCCCGTAACAGCAATTGTCGGAGACTTATCAGCCCTTCATGACTTAAATTCATTCGCATTATTGCGGCAGAGTTCCTACCCCGTAATTGTGGTGATAATTAATAATAATGGTGGGGGTATTTTCTCATTTCTACCGATCGCCAAATCTACCGATGTTTTCGAGCCTTATTTTGGCACACCCCACGGGTTAGAATTTTCTCATGCCGCCGCTATGTTTGGACTCAAATATTATCATCCCCAAACTCAGACTGAATTTATCGAACATTATCATCAAGCACTAACAAACAACCAAAGTGCGATAATCGAAGTAACAACCGATCGACAAGCAAATTGGCAACTCCACCAAGATCTTCAGCAAGCTATTCAGCACTTCAACATAATCAGCGACTAATGTTGCAAAACCCGTCTTCTTGAAAATATGCTTCACTTGGGTAAAGCGGAATTTCTCAATCCAGGTCGATTGGTCAAAGACCGCGCTGCCTTGGATCTGATTGAAAATGCCGAACGTAAGGGTACGCTCAAGCCAGATGGTACGGTAGACCTCCTGCGAAAGTAACAATATAATCTTTTCTAGTATTGTTTTCGTCTAAAGTTCCCCCTATTCCCTATTCCCTATTCCCTGACTGCTAGAGATATCGATCTAGTACTGGGCGGCATAAATAAAGCCCTGTCACAGTATATCCACCGAAGTGTGTTGCAGGCTTGAAAAGGTGCTCGACTTGCCTATACGACCGTAGTGCGGCCCTTGTTGCTGGGGCGTTGGCGTAGCCTCTCAATTAGGAGAATGCAACCAACCTCTAAGTTTCACCAATAATTTTATTAATAACCCAAGTTGCTAGTTACAGTTTTTGGGCAGGAGAGGTGTGGGGGGTGTGGGGAGAAAAGGAAGCATGAAAGAAGCCTCGACGCTGGTACTTATGATGCTCGAAAGTTCTCCTCCCACCCCTCCCCATCCTCCCACACCCCCTCCCCCTCTAAAAAACTATAACTAGCAACTTACGTTAATACATGGATATTTTTTTTGTAGTCTTAAGTCTGTACTGAATTTAGTCTTTTTGCTTGCGTATTTGCTTCTCAGTTAAGTAACAAATACATCTCAGTATTTATCGTCAATTTTTTTTGCTTGCGTATTTACTTTTCAAGTGAGTAACAAATAGATCTAAGTACTTGTCGTCAAATCAAAGTGCTTAATGTATGTCAATAACCCTCGGAGATTTTAGAGGTTCTGAACTAACATTTACACAATTGCAAATTCTCAACCCATGTCAAATTATTTTGAAAAACAATACAAAAATACTGTGCTTATATTGCGGTAGTATTTTGACGGGAAACGTTGCCAGCTATCGCCAGGAGCAAGGCTTGCAGGTAGCAAATTGGTAGCTTAAAACAACCAGCATCTAATTAATTTTCTTTCTTCTTTAGATAATTTTCAGGAGATTATCCTAAAGTTAACTGATGGTAATAAAAGCTATTTGAACCATTTTGCAAATCGCTTAAATACCCATTTCAACCAACTATCGACAACTTCCGGTTTGTCTGATACAATTGGCTGATATTTTCGATTTATCTAGTACAATTGGCTGATGTTCATTTTGAATTATTTTTTTTATAATACTGAGAATATCCTGCAATCGCTTCATCCTTAGCTAATGTATTCTATACATTAGACCGATCTATTCCCTATATCCCTAACGACCCAAAAATCATGACAACTATCTCATCATCCGTAAGCTATTCTCTAAACCCTACCGAGCAAAACCTCACTCTTACAGGCACAGCCAATATCAGCGGCACAGGTAACGCTGGAAACAACACCATCATTGGCAACGCTGGTAACAACACTCTCACTGGTGGTGGAGGTAGCGATACTCTCGACGGTGGAGCTGGAATCGACTTCGCTAGTTATTACTCCTCCACTACTGCTCTCACCGTTGACTTAGCGAATCCCTCCAACAATACTGGCGATGCCCAAGGTGATACCTTCCAGCGGATTGAAAATCTTCAAGGTTCGTTTCTCGCTGATAGCATTCTGATTGGTGATGGGAACAACAACACTTTGTTGAGCTACCAGGGTGATGATACTCTCATTGGTGATGCGGGTAATGATATCCTCAGCAGTGGAGCTGGTGATGATTCTCTTGATGGTGGTGAAGGAAACGATAGCCTGGCTGCCGGCGAGGGAAATGATACTCTCATTGGTGGCGAAGGTAACGATGTTCTCAGTGGTGGCGCGGGAGATGACAGCCTCAGTGGTGGGAACGGTGACGATATTCTCACTGGCGGTGCAGGTAGCGATACTCTCGACGGTGGGGCTGGAATCGACGGGGTTAGTTATTATTCCTCCACTACTGCTGTGACCGTTGACTTAAATAATGCCGCCAACAATACTGGAGATGCCCTGGGTGATATCTTAATCGCAATTGAAAATATTGAAGGTTCGTTTGTCGCTGATAGCACTCTGATTGGCGATAGTCTCAACAATAGTTTGGTGAGCTACCAAGGGGCCGATCTTCTCCGTGGTGGTGCTGGTAATGATGTACTCCGTAGTGGAGCTGGTGACGATCTTCTTGATGGCGGTACTGGGAACGATCACCTCCAGGGCGAAGCTGGGAACGATCTTCTCCTTGGTGGGGAAGGTAACGATCTTCTTTATGGCGGTGGTGATAATGATACACTCCTTGGTGGAGCTGGTAATGATGTTCTTGATGGTGGTACTGGGAACGATGGTCTCAGTGGCGGCGATGGAAATGACACTCTCAGTGGTGGCGAAGGTAACGATGTTCTCAGTGGCGGTGAGGGAAATGACAGCCTCAGTGGTGGGAACGGTGACGATATTCTCACTGGCGGTGTAGGTAGCGATACTCTCGACGGTGGGGCTGGAATCGACGGGGTTAGTTATTATTCCTCTACTACTGCTGTCACCGTTAACTTAACAAATGCCGCCAGCAATACTGGCGATGCCGCAGGTGATACCTTAGTCGGGATTGAAAATATTGAAGGTTCGCTGACAGCTAATAGCATTCTGACTGGTGATAGTCTCAACAATAGTTTGGTGAGCTACAACGGTAATGACACTCTCAGTGGTGGAGCTGGTAATGATGTCCTCCGTAGTGGAGCTGGTACCGATCGTCTTGATGGTGGTACTGGGCACGATAACCTCTCTGGCGAAGCTGGGAACGATCTTCTCTTGGGTGGGGAAGGTAATGATGTCATCTTTGGTGGTGGTGATAATGATACGATCCTTGGTGGAACTGGTAACGATGTTCTCTTTGGTGATGATGGGAACGATAGTCTGGATGCCGGCGAGGGCAATGATACTCTAACTGGTGGGCTAGGTAACGATGTTCTCAGTGGCCGCGAGGGAAATGACAGTCTCAGTGGTGGAGAAGGGAGCGATATTCTCACTGGCGGTGCAGGTAGCGATACTCTCAACGGTGGGGCTGGAATCGACTGGGCTAGTTATTATTCCTCCACTACTGCTGTCACCGTTGACTTAAACAATTCCGCCAACAATAATGGAGATGCCCTGGGTGATATCTTATTCTCAATTGAACAGATTGAAGGTTCGCTGTTAGCTAATAGCACTCTGATTGGCGATGGTTTCAATAATAGTTTAGTGAGCTACGGCGGTAACGATGTTCTCAGTGGTGGTGCTGGTAATGACATACTCCGTAGTGGAGCTGGTGACGATATTCTCAGTGGTGGTGCTGGGAACGATCGACTTCAGGGTCAAGGTGGTAATGATACCTTCGCTTTCGGTGGTAGCCCTTTCTTGAATTTACTCAGTGCAATTGGAGTTGATGCGATTGTTGACTTTACCGTCGGTGCAGACAAAATCCAATTAAGTAAGGCTTCTTTTGTTGGACTGAGTGAGAATATTGGCGATTCTCTAGGGGCTAGTTTTACCACTGTTACTACCGATCTTGCTGCTGAAACTGTGATGGGTGCGATCGTCTACAACACCAATAATGGTAAGTTATTCTACAATACTGATGGTGCTGCCGCTGGCTTTGGAACTAGTGGTGGTCAATTTGCCACTCTCTTTGGTGCGCCTCCATTAGCAACAAGCGGTATCGATTTTATCGTAGCTTAGAAATCGTCGATTAAATCTCGAGTGAAGGGAGGAATATATCCTCCCTTTTTCGTCAGGATATTATTGAAACTACCAGCTAACATGTAGCGTATTGAGTAGACTCTTAGTAGCTACTTTTTCGGTCAATGCTCAAATCGATCGCCTCGTAGTGTAAAGTTTAAGGTAAAAGTGAGAGGCTCTGAACATAGAGGCTCTTGAGAACGAATTAAAGAAGGTGCAGGATCTTAGCATGGATATCAAACGCGGCTTTGTAGATGCAATTGGCAATACCCCATTGATTCGACTCAATAGTTTTAGCGATGCGACAGGGTGCGAGATTTTGGGTAAAGCGGAATTTCTCAATCCAGGTGGATCGGTCAAAGACCGCGCCGCCTTGTATATAATTGAAGATGCCGAACGTAAGGGTACACTCAAACCAGGTGGTACAGTGGTAGAAGGTACCGCTGGCAATACCGGAATTGGCTTGGCGCATATTTGCAATGCTAAGGGCTATAAATGCCTGATTATCATCCCTGATACTCAGTCAGCCGAAAAAATCGAAGCACTCCGCACCCTCGGCGCAGAAGTTCGCACAGTACCTGCTGTACCCTACAAAGATCCGAATAATTATGTCAAATTATCGGGGCGGGTAGCGGCGGAAATGAAAAATGCAGTTTGGGCTAATCAGTTTGAAAATTTAGCCAACCGCTTGGCGCATTATGAAACTACCGCTCCAGAAATTTGGGCGCAGACGAATGGAATCGTTGATGGCTGGGTAGCGGCGACGGGTACGGGTGGTACTTATGCGGGGGTGGCGTTATTTCTCAAGGAACAAAATCCAGAGATTAAGACGGTAGTTGCCGATCCGATAGGCAGTGGATTGTATAGTTATGTCAAAACTGGGGAAATCACCCTCGAAGGAAGTTCGATTACTGAAGGGATTGGCAATAGTCGGGTGACGGGTAATATGGAGGGTGTACCGATCGATGATGCTTTCCAGATTCCCGACCAAGAATGTATCGATGTAGTTTATCAGCTTTTGCGGCGAGATGGATTATTTATGGGCGGCTCAGTGGGGATTAATGTGGCGGCGGCGGTGAGGTTGGCAAAACAGATGGGTGCGGGACATACGATCGTTACGGTATTATGCGATGGTGGAGCCAGGTATCAATCTAGACTATTCGATCGAGCTTGGTTAGCAACTAAGGGTTTGAGCGTCGATTAATTATTCCCTTCCCGCCGAAAGAGGATAGATAATGCTTAGATTCTATTACTGTCTACAAATAGTTTTTCAACCGCAAAGACGCAGAGAGCACAGAGGGTATGGAGAAACTACTAATCTATCGTCTTAGAGCGGAAAGGGAGTAGGTATCCAAGCATTACTCATTCCTCAATCTGGGGTAGCTCTCATGGGTACCCCTACAGATCGATCGCATCGCCTACAGGATTTATGACTTCATTACATCCAGAAATTACGGTTACTGTCAAACTTTTTGCCGTTTACCAAGAAGCCTTCGACATGACGGAGATATCGCTCCAATTCCCGCCAAATACGCCCGTGAAAGCCATCCTAGATCGGTTGACACTCGATCGACCGAAATTAGCCCAATGGCACGATGTAACGCGATTTGGCATCAATATGGAATTTGTCGATGGTGATACCATTATGCTCGATCGGGACGAAATCGTCCTGATTCCACCAGTTAGTGGAGGGTGAGGGGTGAAGGGGTGGGAAGGTAGGCGGGTGGGAGGGGATAAGATTTTAGATATGGAAATTTCTAACCCCTATTCCCTAACCCCTATTCCCTATTCCCTAATGAATCACCTAGAAAACGCGATCGAACTCCTCAGATCTACAACTCAAAGTCTCACCGAATTAGCCGCAATCGCCCCAGCAGATCGGTGTACTAGAGAAACCGTAGAAGCTAGTATCAGACAGATTCACCGCGCCTTATCCGAACTCTCAGCATCGATCGATCGACCCTCATTAGACCATATTCCGCCAGAATTACTATCCAAAGCCGAGCAATTAGGCATTCCCCTAGATGATATCGAGGTACGTGTAGCAATTACTACCCACGATCTCAGTCAATTTGTGGGCATACTGAATGAAATAGAACAGAGATTTGGAGAAATTCGCCGCGTGCGGGAATACTTAATCGTAAGGTTGCCAGATATTGCGATCGAACGACTCGGTTCTCGGTTACCTGTTTACACGGCTGCTGATTTTGAGTGGAAAGAACCCAGGCTCTCACCTTCAGAGATTGCTGCTATCCGCGATCGACATCAGATCGACAGACTTATCGCCCGATCTCATCAAGATTCCACCAATCTCTCACACCAAATTGAAGCGGCGAAACAAGCTTGGGAACAAGCAACGGTCGATCGACAGTCACAAGTATCAAATCATACTAATGACATCAGCGATCTCCCTTTCTAAGCACTTGTCACTACCACCCTCCCACCCCCTTACCCCCCGATGAAACTTACAACCATTCTCGCCACCCTATATCTACTAACAGGTTTTACCGCCACGGCTAAAGCCGAAAACCTTTCCCATACTCGACAACTACTCTCGACAAAAAACTGTCAACAGTGCAATTTGAGCGGTGTTGGCTTGGTAATGAGCGATTTGTCTGGCGGTAACTTGAGTCAGGCAAATTTAGTCGGAGCCAATCTGAGTCGAAGTAATCTCATGGGTGCAGATTTGCGCGGTGCCAACCTGACAGGAGCGTCTCTATTTGGGGCGAATCTGACAGGAGCAGATTTGCGCGGTGCGAATCTAAATGGTGCCGATTTGCGCGAGGCTTATCTCACAAATGCTAATGTTCAGGGGATAGATGTCAAAACTGCTTATCTCCAAGGTGCTATAGGTATTGCCAGTAGTTTGGGTACAGCGGATGATTTTTATAAGTGGGGCTTTTTGGAGTGGCAGAGAAATAATTTTTCTGGGGCGATCGAGCATTATAATCAAGCAATTACCCTCAAGCCAGATTTCGCTGGTGCTCATTTGGGTCGATCGATGGCAAAATTCCGCATTCAAGACGATCGCGGTGCTGTCAAAGATGCTGCCACAGCCGAAAGATTATTCTTTGCCCAATCCAATCAGACAGGAGTAAAGACAGCACAAGCACTCACCCAAAAAATTCAACTAGCCAGTCAACCGACTCAACCAGGTTCAAAGGGAAATGGTAATTTTGTCGATCTTCTCACTGGTTTGAGTTCGATGTTATTGAAGTTTTTCTAGATGACTAGGCAATTGATGAACTGCCTTGGACATGTTCTCATTGTAACATAAACATGCCTGGGCTTGTCACGGGCGGGATTTTAACCCCTTATAATAGTAAGGCAGTTAGTGGTTGAACAGAATGGCTTAAATATAATACTTAAACCCTTACAAAACTGCTAGTTTTAGGTATAGTAATTTGAGACACCTTTATACAAGTCATAGATTTGTGTAGATTTAGTTCACCCCTCCTCTCTACGATCTTGGTGTAGCCATTTTATCCCCCATGCAAACATCACCCATCCTCGAATCCCCAGCTCCGCAGGATCCAAATCCGATCGATTCTTGCGTGCATTGTGGTTTTTGCCTCTCTACTTGCCCTAGCTACCGCATCTTGGGCACCGAAATGGATTCGCCACGGGGAAGGATATATTTGATGGATGCCTTGGAGCAGGGCGAAATAGAGCTGACTCCGACGGTTGCCAGTCATTTCGATAGTTGTTTGGGCTGTTTGGCCTGTACGACGATTTGTCCATCGGGAGTGCAGTATGATAAACTGATTGCCGAAATGCGCCCCAGAATCGAGCGCACTTATCAACGCCCTTTAGTTGAGAGATTATATCGACAGTTTATCTTTGGCTTATTTCCCTATCCAAATCGGTTGCGAGTATTACTAGTGCCCCTATTTCTATATCAGAAGCTAGGGTTGCAAAAACTAGTCAGACAGACAGGGATAGTCGAGAAGATTTCCCCACATTTAGCGGGAATGGAATCAAATTTACCCACATTAGATCTCAGCGCATTTCAGGATACGTTACCGCCATTAATTCCCGCTCAAGGTGAGCAAAGATATCGAGTCGGGATGATATTAGGTTGCGTACAGAAATTATTTTTCGATCGCGTCAATCAAGCAACTGTCAGAGTATTGACAGCCAATGGTTGCGAAATAGTTATCCCTCAATCTCAAGGTTGTTGTGCCGCTCTTCCCAGCCATCAAGGGCAAGAAGAGCAGGCGAAAACAATGGCGAGAAAAATGATTGATGATTTCGCCGATACTAACGTCGATGCAATTATTATCAACGCCGCTGGATGTGGACATACCCTGAAAGAATATGCCGAAATCCTCCATGACGATCCTGAATATCTCCAAAAAGCGATCGATTTCTCCGCCAAAGTTCGAGATATTCAGGAATTCCTCGCCGAGATAAAACTCACCACCAAACTAGCCCCAATTTCCACCGAAAAAATCACTCTAGTTTATCAGGATGCCTGTCATCTATTACACGGTCAAAAAATTAGTATCCAACCCCGCCAACTCCTCAAACAAATCCCCAATATCGAACTCAAAGAACCAATTGATGCCGCTCTCTGTTGCGGCAGTGCGGGAGTCTATAATATGCTCCAACCAGAAACAGCGAACGAATTGGGCAAACAAAAAGTCACCAACCTAGTTAATACCGGAGCGACAATTATTGCCTCTGCAAATCCTGGTTGTACCCTCCAAATATCCAAACATCTAGAGTTAGAAGGGCATACCGTCAGAATTCTACATCCGATCGAACTTCTGGACTTATCCATTCGAGGTATTCATGTATAGTAGTGATTAACATCACGGCTATAGCAATCCTAAATCAATACACGGACTTTTTTAACCGCAGAGGCGCAGAGGGCGCAGAGATTGGATAATAGAGATCTATAGAGATCTAGTTTCTCATTTAGGATTGCTAAATACTTCCTTCCCGCTCAAAGACTATAGATTAGCTTTTTTTTATGCCCTCTGCGCTCTCTGCGCCTCTGCGGTTAAAAAAAAGAGATCCGGCAAGTAATAGGATAGAAACATTACCTCAATCCATATCATCCGAGGTATATAATGATAACCGCCACAAAAATCCTCATCCACAACCCCGATAAACTCGAACAAAGACTCCAAGAAATCCCCCCCGAACCTGGAGTATACTTCATGCGGGATGATACCGATCGCATATTATATATCGGTAAATCAAAGAAACTGCGATCGAGAGTCAGATCCTATTTTCGTGAAGCTAGCAACCATAGCCCACGCATCGCCATGATGGTACGTCAGGTAGTCGAAATCGAATTTATCGTCACAGACAGTGAAGCCGAAGCCTTAGCCTTAGAAGCCAATCTAATCAAAAAACATCAACCTCATTTCAACGTTCTCCTAAAAGATGATAAAAAGTATCCCTATATCCTCATTACTTGGTCGGAAAATTATCCTCGTATCTTAATTACTCGCAATCGTAGAACTGGCAAAGGCAAAGATAAATATTATGGTCCATATACAGATTCTAACTTACTAAGAAACGTCCTATACACCATCAAGCGAACATTCCCACTCAAGCAACGCCCAAAGCCCCTATTCAAAGATCGTCCCTGTCTAAATTATGATATTGGGCGTTGCCCAGGCGTATGTCAAAATCTAATTACCTCTGATGATTATCGCCAAACTGTTGAAAAAGTGGCGATGATATTTCAAGGCAGAACCGGAGAACTGATCGACACATTAACCGCTCAGATGGCAAAAGCCGCCGAAGATTTGGAATTCGAGCAAGCGGGGCTTATTCGCGATCGAATTCACAATCTCACCGCCTTAAATGCCGAACAAAAAGTATCTCTACCTAACGATACAGTATCTCGCGATGCGATCGCCCTCGCCGCAGATGACAAAACTGCCTGCATTCAATTGTTCCAAATTCGGGCAGGTAAATTAGTCGGCAGATTGGGATTTATTGCCGAAGCGCAATCTCTCACAGGCGATACAGATCTAGGAGCCATCCTTCAGCGAGTATTAGAAGAACATTATCAATTTGCCGATCCTGTCGAAATCCCCCCAGAAATCTTGGTACAATATGAATTGCCAGATGGCGAAATGTTATCGAGTTATTTGAGCGATCGAAAAGGTCGAAAAGTAACTCTAATTACCCCTCAACGGCAAGGCAAAGCCGAACTAATTGAGATGGTAGAAAAAAATGCCATTCACGAACTCACCCGCCTCCAACACCAAAGTGAGCGCAATAATATCTCCCTCCAAGATCTCGCCGAAATCCTCGATTTAGCCGAACTTCCCCGCCGAATAGAAGGTTTTGATATCTCCCATATCCAAGGCTCCAACGCCGTCGCCTCACAAGTCGTCTTCATCGATGGCTTACCAGCCAAACAACATTATCGCCACTACAAAATCAAAAATCCCGACATCACCATCGGGCATTCCGATGATTATGCCAGCCACGCCGAAATCGCTAGACGCAGATTTCGCAAGTATGCAGGGGGTATAAATACTCAAGATGCAGATTTCCCCGACGTGGTGATGATAGACGGCGGCAAAGGGCAGCTATCCGCCGTGATGGAGGTAATCGAAGAGTTGAACCTCGCCGATAAAATGTGTATCGTCAGCCTCGCCAAACAACAGGAAGAAATCTTCACTCCAGGCGAAAGTCAACCTCTCCCCACCGATTCCGAGCAACCAGGCGTACAACTCCTCCGCCGCGTGCGCGACGAATCCCACCGCTTCGCCATCAGCTTCCACCGCCAACAACGGAGCGAAAAGCAAATCCGCTCCCGCCTAGACGACATCCCTGGATTGGGCGCGCACCGTCAAAAGCAGTTATTGAGCCACTTTCATTCGATCGATTATATTCGCATCGCCACCATTGAAGAATTAACCAAAGCACCTGGCATCGGCGCACACATTGCAGGTGAGATCTATACTTACTTCCATCCAGCCAATTAATTTTTAAAAACCAATGACGCTAGATCCAAGGGCTTCTTGGAGAAGTCGGGGATCTGAACATGTCTCAGAGGTTGTTTGAAAAGTCTGTTTTGCTACCCGTATGCCCTAGAGGATCCCCCTAAATCCTCCTTAAAAAGCTATCCATTACCCACAGATCTAAAGGGGGAGGATGGGGGAGGGTGGGAGGATGGGGGAGCATCGGAGGATGGCGATAAAACCTTAAATCTTCCTTAAATAATTGACCTGTGCTTACTATTCAATTAACTATTACCAATCGGGCACAAAGCTAAAGTTTGAGCGGGTTTTACAGATTGGATCCTGCGGCTGACCCCTCCTTGAGGGTGCTCTTTTCTCTGCTGTGTCTTTACGTATTCGGTTATTCCACCCCGATGGCTGAGTTGTATCTTTGTATACTAATGTTAAGGGAAAATTATTCAGATTAGAACATAAAGCTAAGATGGTGTCAGGCTAGCGTCACAAAAATTAACCCTAGCAATAATTAAGTCAACTACGATATCGATCGATCGGGAGCAAATTTAGAACGTGAGTCAGAATCAACTTTCCCAACTACGGCGTTATAATCCACAAGCGATTGCAAGTTATTACAATCAACGCCCGTGGTTAGCAATTGGACGAGCATTAAGCGTTATTTGGTTATTTGGTGGATTTATCCTGGGGTTTTTACTAGATCGATCGCTAGGAAATACCGAAAAAAATGCCGATATCCGCGCTAATCAATTACGGGAAATCTTGACTCAATTAGGTCCCACATATATTAAAGTAGGACAAGCTCTTTCGACTCGCCCCGATCTGATTAAGAAAGACTTTTTAGAGGAACTGATCAAATTACAAGACCAACTTCCAGCTTTCGATAATGATTTGGCAATGCAGATTGTCGAAACTCAACTCAAGAAACCGATCGATGAGTTATTTAGAGAAATTTCGCCTCGGCCAATTGCAGCAGCTAGTTTGGGTCAAGTTTATAAAGCTAAACTATATAGCGGTGAAACTGTCGCCGTCAAAGTTCAACGCCCCAATTTAATGCCTACTATTACCCGCGACTTATATCTGATGCGATGGGTAGCAACTTGGATCGGCCCTTTGTTACCATTGAATTTAGGTGAAAATCTCACCGTGATTGTTGATGAATTCGGCACCAAGTTATTTGAAGAAATAGACTATCAAAATGAAGGGCGGAATGCCGAAAAGTTTGCAGCTAATTTTAGCGAAGATCCGAGTGTAATGGTGCCATCTATTTATTGGCGATATACCACCCATACAGTACTAACTTTAGAGTGGATTGATGGGATAAAATTCAACGATCTGGATGGGATTAGAGCGGCAGGAATCGATCGAGATAATTTGATTAGAACTGCTGTAGCTGCTGGAATGCGTCAGTTATTAGAGTTTGGTTTCTTTCATGCCGATCCTCACCCTGGCAATCTATTTGTGCTGGGAGATGGGCGGATGGCATTCATCGATTTTGGGATGATGGATCAACTCAATCAAAATACCAAAGAAACCATCGCGGGTTCCGTTGTTCATCTAATCAATAAGGATTATCTTGCCCTAACAGATGATTTTGTAACCCTCGGTTTTCTGACTCCTGATATTGATATTACCCCAATTATTCCAGCACTAGAAAGAGTACTGGGTAACGCAATGGGTGAAAGCGTCGGAAACTTTAATTTTAAAACTGTCACCGATGAGTTTTCAGAATTGATGTTCCAATATCCCTTCAGGGTTCCCGCCCAATTCTCCCTGATCATCCGCTCCCTAGTCACTCAAGAAGGGATCGCGATGAGCCTCAATCCAAACTTTAAGATTGTTGAAATCGGCTATCCCTATGTTGCCCAGAGATTGCTCAATGGTGAAACCCCAGAAATGCGCCGCCGTCTACTTGAGGTCATCATTAAAGATGGTAAACTGCAATGGGAACGCTTGGAAAATATGCTCCAAATTGCTCGCAGTGATGGGGATTTCGATCTGCTGCCTACCGCTCAATTGGGCATTCAGTTTTTGATGTCTGCTGAGGGGCAAGAGCTGCGAAATCAAATTGTGATGGCACTGACAGAAGATAATCGATTGCATGTAGCAGAAGTTCAACAGTTATGGAATTTGGTTAGAGATGAACTCCAGCCAGCAAAATTATTTAATGTCGCAATCGGTGCGATCGCCGACAATATTCCCAAAGCAATTGTCGGTATCTCTACGGCTGGTGTCGGCTCTCTGTTGACTTCTTTGACAACTAGCGGCAAATAGTCACATCACTTAGTTTCCACCTCAAGGGATGCCTTCTATGGGCATCCCTGCCGAAGTCTATATTACTATTTTATTCATGAACAATAATTATCTGATTGCAGTGCTGACCGATCGGATGAAAGCCGAATCAGCTTATAATGAGCTTGAGAAACAAGGTGTACCGCTAAATAAAGTGAGTATTCTTGGCCGTGGTTACAAATCTGCTGATGAATTTGGGCTGATCGATCCTAATGAAGAAGCCCAAAAGCAAGCCAAACTCATAGCAATCTGGCTCGTGCCTTTCGGCTTTATCGGTGGGGTTGGCTTTAGTGTGGCTACCAATTTACAAACATTTGCTTGGGCTGGAGAAATCGGCGATCATATTATCGGCGGTATCTTGGGCGCGATCGGTGGTTCAATGGGTAGTATCTTCATCGGTGGTGGTGGCGGGATTGCTTTTGGTAGTGGTGATGCACTTCCCTATCGAAATCGAATTAATGCAGGCAAATATCTGATTGTCGTTGAAGGCTCTCAATTGTTGCTCCAACAAGCGACAACAATTTTGCGAAAATGCGATCCAGAAAATATGAAAAGCTATATTGATATGTATCAATAAATTTTAGGGGATTATTTGACGAGCCGATAAGATTGTACTCGGAATGGTTGTCCAACTTGACAAATGGTGACTATATCTGTTGCAATTAACCCTCGCACATTGACTTTAACCCCATCCTGCTTGGGAAATTTGCCCATTAATTCATATTTTTTACCATTAGCTGTAGCTAGTTGATAACAAGTTCCTTCTACGGCTAATTTACGGATTGTACCTGTGAGATTGACAATCTCTGGTTTGATTTGAGTGGTAGGATTGGCTAGGGCGGGTAAATTGGGGCTAGATAATCCGATCGTCAAAACAATTCCAACTACGGCGATCGCAAGTTTCATCATTAAATTAATCATCAAAATATATCCACCTAATTTATTTCTGTACATGGCAAGATAATTGCCAACTATTATAATGTCACCTCAATTTATCATCATCCTGGGCGACCTAAAGTAGTAATATAAAGTACCGCTTCATCTTCAGGAATTCCTAACACATCATTAACTCGATCGTCATAAAATCCGGCAATTCCACTTACGCCCAAATCTAATCTAATCGCCGCCAAATTCAAACGTTGCCCCAAATGCCCCGCATCTAAATGTAAATAACGATAGACTCGATCGCCATATTTTTGGATCGCCATTTTTAGATCTGCGGTATGAAAAATCACCGCGCCAGCATCTCGCCCCAATTCTTGCCCCAGACAGAGATAATGCAGCTCTTGGCGAAAGTTTTTGAACCTAATTTGGCGGAGTTCGGCAGCTTTTGGGGCATAATAATAACACCCTGCATCCAAGCCACTCACTCCAGAAACAGCCACGAATGTTTCGATCGAATTAAGATCGAAATAATCTGGATGAGGATCTAAACTTTGGGTGATATAATGCTCTGGATGATAGGTAAAGTCCAAGATAGCCTTGAGTTCATCTAGGGTTAGTTCCTCGCCCGTATAGGCACGAGTGGAGCGACGTTTGAAAATCGTACTTTCCAACCCCGATAATGGTAAATCATCTTGCCAATCGATCGGTGCAGTTAGAGTTGATACTTTCAGACAGAAGGGGAAATTATATTTATCATCCAACTCCACTGCTCTGACATCATTGGGATTGGCTGGTAACTGTCTTAAATCGGTAATTGCTGTGATTTGATGAAAATAGTTTAATAGTTCGCCATCGGGTAAGTCGGGATATTCTAAATTAATTCTTGAAGGTAAAGCAATTGGAAAAGGTACGATCGGTGTATCGGCATGAATATCGAGATCGATACAGGGAATCACGGTAACAGCACCTTCTGTATCTGGGTTTAGATAGAGCATCTCATCGATCGATCGATCGATAAAACTACCGATGAGATATGGTCGAAATCCATTCATCGCTCCAGCTAATTCTATATTACCCAATAAGTGTCCGGTATCTAGAAATATCCGTCGATAAGCTCGATCTTGATACCGCCATGCCGATCGATTAAACACCGCAGTAGTAATTAGGGAGATATCGGCGATCGCCAAAGCAGGATGATTGAAACAAGCCACCTGAAGATTTTGCCATACATCACTCGCCCAAAAGTGAATTAAAGTATGATCTTTGACTTGATAATTGTACAATCCTGCTGGTAATAACTTACTTCCTCGCGATACCAAATAAATCTCGGCTGGATACAATCCCCCTGCTGATGGAGCTGCCCGCAAATACATCGGTTCTCCCATTGTCTGCATTCTAGCCGTCAAACCATAGCTACATAATAGGAATAACGATAATCGCTGCCACCAATGATTATCGGGATCTAATTCATTAGATTTCAAGTAAGGTTTGAGATCGTACTTTGTCCCGATCTGATACTCTTTATATGGAGACGGTTGTTTGCTCCAGTCTAACCCCTGATTCTTGGAGCCGATCGTATCTGGATCGTATTTTGTCCGTTGATGATAATGTTGGGCGAATGATTCAGGCACGGGAATTTTGGATTTTGGATTTTGGATTGTTCTCATGATTCAATTTCATGAGTAGAGTCAAGGTGCTAAGATTTAGACAGATTGAAATAAAACCGCCGTCCAAATCGTCCAACCATCGACTAATAATAAAAAAGCCGTCAACACCAATAGAGCAAAATACATCCAGGGTTGAGACAGGGGGCGAACATCAGTTGTATCGATCGATGTATATTGCTGAACTAATTGTACCAACTTATTGAAGCCAGCAACTCTCATCGGCAATAAAAAGCCTTCATTCCGATCGTTAATAAAATAGTAAACCATTCCACCCTGTCCGGTTGTCCGCATTTTCAAATCTTTAACATCCGCCCAATCTAACAGCCAATTTTTCGCAAAGAATTTCGGCACCCAAACCGGATAATTGACTTGAATCGATCGATCCGTTACTTCCACTCGCTGACTCAAGGCTCCCTGTAATGCCCCAAATCCCAAACCTATCCCCACCCACAGCATCCAAGCGGGAACTACTGCCTTAGTCGCAGTAGCGAGAAACGGGAGCGGAATCGTCAATGAGATATATAGTAAACTCAGGGCAATCCGAATAATTGGGGATATGTAAAATATTCGATCGGTTAGTGGCGACATTATTCAGGGGATAGGGGTTAAGGGTTAGGGGTTAGTTTTGAGAAGCTCATCCCTAACTGACTTTTTCGGCGATGGGATCGCTCATAACTGATTTAATCCCTTCCATCGTGGCGGGTACTGTGCGAGGATCCATAAACATCACCTTACTGCTGCCACTTTGACCGATTGCCGCCCCCATATCCAGATATCCGAGAGCAAATAGGATCTCTAGTGCTTTCTGCGCTTCTGGGGTGTGTTTTAGACGAGCGGCGATAATTCCCGCTGATTCGGCAATCCCCTGAGATTTGAGAATTTGCTGCTGTCGTTGACCTTCTGCGGCAAGTAATACAGATTTTTGACTGGCTTCAGCTTGGAGCACTTGAGCTTCTGCTCTTCCTTTTGCCGAATTCACCGCCGACTCTCGCTCACCTTCGGAAGTCAAAATCGTCGCCCTTTTCCTGCGCTCGGCGGACATTTGCATTTCCATAGCATCCAATACAGCTTTAGCTGGAATGATATCTCGGAGTTCTACCCGCGTCACTTTCACGCCCCAAGGCTCGGTAGATTCATCCAATTCTCTCAATAGAAGCTCATTGATTTGGGTGCGCGCAGTAAATGTTTCATCTAATTCTAATTTACCAATTTCTGCCCGAATTTGGGTCAGCACCAGATTAACCATTGCCGATTGGAGATTTTCGACTTTATAGTAAGCGCGTTCCAAATCCAAGACTTTCCAATAAACTACCGCATCTGCTGTAATCGAAACATTATCGCGAGTGATACATTGCTGTGGTGGTACTTCTAATACTCGCTCTCTGACTGTCTGAGTATAGGAGATATTTTCCATCATCGGAATCACATAATTCAGCCCAGGCTTGAGTTTTTTCCCCGTATATTTACCGAGTCTCTCAACCAAGGCTTCATCCCCTTGTTTGATAATCTTAATTCCTGATAGGCTGCCCATTAAAGCTACTGCGATTATCCAGGTAAAAGGGTTCATAGTGATGATTCCGGCTAGGTTAGAATGGTGATTTATATATCTAAAGTATACAGGGGCACAACAATCAGGGTGGTACCTTCTCTGCCGATGACGTGCAATTGTTGATTTGGTTCGATCGAAGATACTCCGTCACCACATCGAGCACGCCAGGACACTCCCTCGTATAATACTCTACCCGATCGATCGGGTAAAATTTCGGTCAAAGCCTTGGCTTCCGTGTGGTTAAAATCAAGCGGCGATCTTTTGGGCATGAAGCGGTATCCCATCCAAGCTAAAATCCCTGCTAAACCGAGCCAAATTGCCACTTGAAGCCCTAGCCAAACTGGTAAAATTGTGGCTAATGCTGCCATGATAAATGCGGCAACGCCCAAAAACATCGCCACTAGAGCAGTAGGTACAAACAACTCTAATCCACACAGACAAGTACCAGCAATTAGCCATAATAAACTCGGATGCATTGCGTTACTTTCCCATTAGGTGGATTCGATCGACTTGACAGATTACCATGCTAACTTATCACCCTGTCCCCAAAACCCATCAAACTTAGTCACATTGATATCTCCCAAAACGTTTGTTTGACAAGCGAGACGCAAATCCTTATCCAAATTGTGCGGTGGTAAAGATCTTCTCCCTGTATCCTTCCAGTTTACCGCCGATACTTCTCCCTCAATCTGTACCGCGCAAGCTCCACAAGTACCGATACTCATACAGTTGATGAATTTGGCATTACCATTGTAGAGATCTACCTCATTTTCCAGTAGCACCCGCCGGAGATTCGCCCCCGTTTCGCAGGTAAAGTTTTTTCCTTGGGCTGTGACTTGGGGCATGATTATTACCTATATTAAGAGCTGATTCACCTTTCTAGCAATTATGCCCCAGATCCAGATCTACGACACGACACTCCGCGATGGCGCGCAACGGGAAGGCTTGGCTTTGTCGGTAGAGGATAAGCTCAAAATTGCTCGACAGTTGGATCTATTTGGGATACCGTGGATTGAAGGTGGTTGGCCTGGGGCGAATCCTAAAGATGGGGAATTTTTTAGGCGATTGCTTGCCGAACCCCTACAGCAGGCTCAGGTAGTGGCTTTTTGCTCCACTCGTCGCCCTGGGGGAATGGCTGCATCGGATCCGATGTTGGCGGCGATAATCGCGGCTCAGACGCAGTGGGTGACGATTTTTGGTAAATCCTGGGATCTCCACGTTACGGAGGGCTTGAAGACGAATTTAGACGAGAATCTGGAGATGATCCGCGACTCGATCGAATATTTAATTTCCCAAGGGCGACGAGTCATCTATGATGCGGAACATTGGTTTGATGGTTACAAGGCTCATCCTGAATACGCGATTCAAACGCTCAAATCGGCTATCGCTGCTGGAGCCGAATACTTGGTATTCTGTGATACTAATGGGGGGACTTTGCCGAGTGAGATTGGTTCGATCGTTAGTGAAGTAATTAATACCGTCGATCCAAATCGAGAGCTAAAATTTGGCATCCACAGTCATAATGATGCCGAGCTAGCTGTGGCTAATGCGATCGCCGCCGTCACAGCAGGTGCGACAATGGTACAGGGCACCATTAATGGTTATGGCGAACGTTGTGGTAATGCCAATCTCTGTTCGATAATACCTACTCTCCAACTAAAATTAGGATATACCTGTTTGCCAGATGCAGCCTTAACAAAGACGACACAGGTAAGTCGATTTGTGAGTGAGGTTGTGAATATTGCGCCCAATGATTATGCTGCATTTGTTGGACGATGCGCCTTCAGTCATAAAGGCGGTATCCATGTTTCTGCTGTCGAGCGCAATCCCCGCACCTACGAACATATCTCCCCGATGCAGGTAGGTAATGAGCGACGAGTCTCTATTTCCGAGCAATCAGGATTGAGTAATGTGCTGATCAAAGCCAAAGAAATGGGAATTACTCTCACCAAAGAAGATCCTCGCACCCGCCAGATTTTAACCAAACTCAAACAGCTCGAACATCAAGGTTATCAATTTGAAGGTGCAGAAGCAAGTTTTGAACTAATGATGCGAGAAATATTAGGTCAAACTTCGACAATTTTTACGATCCAAGGTTTCCAAGTTCACTGTGATATCGCCGTCGAACATCATTCATTAGCTACCATTAAAATTGCCGTAGATGGTCAAGATATCTTAGTTGCTGCCGAAGGAAATGGCCCAGTATCAGCCCTAGATGCCGCATTACGCAAAGCATTGATTCAATTTTATCCAGAGTTAAATAAGTGTTACTTGACCGATTATAAAGTGCGAATCATCGATGGTGGATCCGGTACATCAGCAGCGACTAGAGTATTAGTTGAATCGAGTAATGGGATCGATCGCTGGACGACGATCGGCGTATCTGAGAATATATTAGAAGCCTCATATCAAGCCGTCGCTCAAGGAATTGAATATGGGTTGCTGATGCGATCGCCCCAAACATGTAGCCTAGAAGAATCTTTTTTAACCGCATAGATGGACAGTATCTCCAAAGGAAAGGATGCGATCGAGATGAAAGTGTTGCTAGGAAAGGGATACACTGGGCGTTAACGAGTGAGATTATCTAGCCCAGTCGATCGTATGCAAGTGAAGCTTGAATATGATAGGCTATTAATGCAAGTTTTGCTTGCATTAACTTTTTCTTTAACATACGTTGTCAGCATGGTTCCTTCAATCCCAAATCTCGCGATTCCAGCTCGGTTAATCACTATTCCCGTTAGTCATTACTGTGAAAAGACTCGATGGGCACTGACAAGGGCACAAATACCCTTTGTAGAAGAACGTCATATGCCACCCTTTCATAGATTTGCAACTCGACAAATTGGCAAGCGATCTAGTTCAGATCCTATGCCAGAAACAGAACGAAATATGTCACCACTAAATCAATTTGTGATTCGACAAGTTGGGGGTCAAACTGTTCCAATTCTAATTACCGAGACAGCTATTCTCAAAAGTTCAGATGAGATTTTAAATTATATAGATGCAATTTCACCAGATGAATTGAAGTTGTATCCGATCGATCGGGATTTACAAAAGCAAGTTAATAAACTTGTAGAGATATTTGATCATGTACTTGCGCCAGCAGTGCGCTTGTGGGCTTACGCATACCTTATGGATCGAGATCGTCTGCTTCAACCTCTATGGTGTCAAGGCGTTCCTTGGTTTGAACGTTTGTTATTTCCAGTTGTATTTCCGTGGATGCGTGCAACTGCTTTTCAAATGTATCAGATTAACGATTCCTCGATCGTCGCTGCTCATGAATCTATTCGGCAGATTTTTGAGATGGTTAGCAATTTACTAGCTGATGGCAGATTATATTTGGTTGGCGATCGATTTTCGGCGGCTGATTTAGCTTTTGTGACCCTCGCAGCAGCAGTAGTTCTACCACCAGAATATGGTGTTAAGCTTCCAGAATTAAGTCTATTACCCGATCGAATGGCAATCAGTATTCAACAATTTCAAGAAACACTAGCTGGGAAATTTGTGTTTAGGTTATATCAAGAACATGACCACAAAATTAAGCAGAAATAGCTAAAGGGGTGCGTTACGGCTACCGCCTAACACACCCTACGAAACTCAAGGAATTGAATGTGGGTTGCTGAGGCGATCTCAAACCTACCATTTCTTAGAGTAAGTCAGGATCTTCGCCCAACTCCCGTAGCCGAGCCGCTAATCGTTCGGCTCTGAGCCGTTGAGATTCAGCGCGTTGAGCTTCAGATTCAGCGCGTTGAGCTTCGGATTCGGCTCGTTGAGTTTCAGCTTCAGCACGTTGTTGTGCTACTTCCTCCGGTAGTAGTACCAGTGCGCCATTCGAGTCAAAAAACCTCAGCCAGCTTATTGTTTCTCGATCGATCGTCCCATGCCAAGTTCCTAACCATAGCCCCAATTTCTCACACCAGAGCCAACCACGTTCGTTGGGAACGATGGTTCGGTATGTATCGCTGCGATGCCAGCCGAGCAAGGATGTAGCATCAAAAGGATTGTAAACAAAGTAATCTTGAGTTTTGAAGACTCGATCGTACAAATCTTTTTTGAGTCCCAAATCTACGTTTGCAGTACTAGGTGACATCAGTTCGACAATTACGTCGGGATAGCGTCCTTCTTCTTCCCAAACTACCCAGCCTAGCCGTTCCCGCTCACCATCGACATCCAAAACTACAAAAAAATCTGGCCCTCTAAAGTCGCGATTTTTGACTTGGGTACTGCTGTAATAGATAAACATATTCCCGCCGACATAAAAGTCTGTCTGCTGGGCGCGGTATTGCTGATAGGAGCGAATCAGGACATTCATCGCTACTCGATGTTGGTTGGTTTCCAAGGATTCTCCATCGTCAAAAATTAGATCCGTAGGTGGTAGGGGCGGATTCCAGCTATCGGGTTTGGCAGTAGTCTGTTGGGGAACAGTATTAACCATCGTTTGTACCAACAAGAAAGGGCTGTAATGATATTTTATCGTTTGGAAGTCTCGATGGAAATATTTCCAGATATATAGCAGGGGTCAGGGGTGAGGGGACAGGGGTCAGGTTGGGAAAGCTGATGCACTGATGGTTTGTTGGCGTAGCCTCCGCCAGAGCGGAAGCATCTACATCTGCCCTAACCGCCCTGGCGGTTGCTATAGTTAGTTAGGTTTTGCTACGCGCAACCCAACCTACGATTTTAATCCAAAATCCAAAATTCCCGTTACGGATTAATCCCGCCTGCACGATCGATCGGCCAATATCGAACTACAGCCTTACCGACTATTTTATCCTTGGGTACAAAACCCCAATAGTGACTGTCATAACTATTATTGCGGTTGTCACCCAAGACTAGATATTGACCTTTGGGTACCACGCCGTCAGGGGTTAATGCGGTACTGCTCCAATTGTAATTAGGAGCCTCATTGAGATACTTTTCAGCGATCGCCGTACCATTGATATACACCTTACCATTGCTGACTTCGACTCGATCGCCAGGTACGCCGATGACCCGTTTGATAAAAGAATCATGGTACTTTGGTTTACCATCAGCGTCTAATTCTTTTTCTAGTTCGGCGGTAGGATTGAAGACAACGATGTCCCCACGCACGGGATTTGAGAACCGATAACTAATTTTATCAACCATTAATTTATCATTAACATGCAGCGTTGGTAACATCGATTCCGACGGAATATAAAAAGCCTGCACGACAGCAGCACGAAGCCCAAATGCAAAGACAGCACTCAATCCCAATGTTTTGAGGGTTTCGATATATGGATTATCCACCTTGGGTGCTGAGGTAGATGCCGATAGAGGTTGCTTGTTACTCATACAATCGATTCTCCAAGTAGAGGCTCCGCCAACGAGCAAAATGTAGTTAGATGCCTTGACGCAGTAGGACTATATTTGTTGCTGACTCCTCATCCCTCACCTAAACCTCCAGCGAACACCGTTTGCCAGTAAGATCTATAAATCAAGCTGTCGATTGTATGACTCGTTGGCGTAGTCTCTTGTTCGAGAACCAGACGCTACGCCAACGGCACGAGAATCGAGTTTCGCGATCCTAAATATTTTACTAATTTCAAATGGGCAAAAATTTTATCCTTACCCGCTGGCGACAGTGGTTGCAAACGGGAGTGATGGCGGTATTACTGCTCACCTTATCTACTGGAATCAGTGGCGCGGGATTACTTCCAGCCGGAAATGCCATTACCGACGGACAATCGATCTTGCGCTATGCACTACCGATCGATAATAAACCAGTGCGGGAACTCCAAAACAATCTAGAAGATATTGCCAACCATCTACGTGGCAAACAGTGGAGTTCGATTAACAACGATATCAAAAAAGCGGGCGAGGTACTCAAAACCAAACAGCCTGACATCCTCAAAAGTGTCCCCGAAGCCAGACAAGCTAACGCACAGAGCCTCATCGCCGAAATCCAAACTGGCATCGAAGCTCTCGCAGTTTCCGCCACCGCCAAAAATAAACCCCAAGTTCAAACCGAACGTACTGAAGTTTTGGGTAAAATTGGTACCCTCGAAGCCTTGATGGTGACAGGCTTCCCCTACGAAGTAAACAAAGAGTATACCAATCTCCCTCAACTCAAAGGTCGTGCGACGATCGTCCTCAAAACCAATAAAGGCGATGTAACTACGATCGTCGATGGTTATAGTGCTCCAGTCACCGCTGGTAATTTCGTCGATCTCGTCGAGCGGGGATTCTATACAAATATGCCTTTCACCCGTGCGGAAAATGATTATGTACTCCAGATGGGCGACCCTCCAGGCGATGAAGTCGGCTTTATCGACCCCAAGACCAAAAAGTATCGTTCCATCCCCCTAGAGGTCATGGTAAAGGGCGATAAAGAACCCATGTATGGCATCACAATGGAAGATGCTGGCAGATTTCGCGAAGAACCCGTATTACCATTCTCATCCTATGGTGCGTTAGCGATGGCTCGCCCCGAATCCGACCCCAATGGAGCTTCTTCTCAGGTCTTTTTCTTCTTATTTGAACCAGAATTAACCCCCGCCGGACGAAATCTCTTGGATGGTCGTTATACTGTATTTGGTTACGTCACATCAGGTCAAGAAGTTCTCGCGCAACTAAAACCCACCGACAAAATCGAATCAGCCAAAGTCATCGATGGTATGGATCTATTTGTTAAAGCTGCGTAAATATAGCAGGGGTCAGGGGTGAGGGGTGAGGGGTCAGCTTTTCCAAACGGGCCCCTCACCCCAGCGCCTCGATCGTCATTAAGGTGAAGAATGAATAGGCTCGATTTACGCAGCAGGCGCAGTCGGGGGTACATCATGCAGAGCCA
>JANMEL010000178.1:0-15708 GCA_031376885.1 Chamaesiphon sp. OTE_70b_metabat_96
ATTAATTATTCGTCAGAGCTATGGGTTTAAAAATTTCGATCTGATGAAACAGAAGTTATTAGCTTGCTTATTAAAATAATTTCCGCTCCGCTCCAATTATTTCAATAAGCAATGCTTATCACCATACCAGCGGGAGAGCCGAAAATAGTCAATTTCAGATAGAAAATTGCAACAATACCCTTGCTATTATTCATAAAAGTGCTGCTACAAATCTTTTAAATAAAATAAGTGGTAAATTTAATTTAATTCTCTTCATAACAGGAGACTCTGATATCCTCGAAGAACTCAATGAAGATGAAGTTAGCATCCAACTGTCAAAAGACAGTAGTTGGTATATTACAACTTCGCGATTGATAGAAAATTTCGATCTGATTCTATCATATCTAAAGAGTATTTCGTCTTTGGAAGAATGTAATTTTAATGATTGTTTTGATTTTGTATATTCTAGAACTTTAACTGCATTGCAAATATTATGTCATGGCTATTTTATGGCTCATCATAATTATTGTATTTCTCATGAAAATGAACAGATTAAATCTAGAGGCACAGTTGCACTAGATAGTATAGGTTGGGACACAACTAACTACCGACCGGATTTATTGTCAACTTTAGAAAAGAATCAGTCTCAATGTAGAAGCTCTATATGGTGGAAAAAAGCTTTAGGAGATAAATCAAAAGAGCAAGTTGAGAAATTATTAGAACTAAAGTATAAAAAATTTTCTAATCAATCTAATCAAGATAAACCGTCGTTGCATTCTCTTCTTAATGCTATCAATAACAACAGTGAAATTGGCATCGAACAAGTTTTAGATGCATATGAGTTTCTATTAAAATTAAATTTATAATATTAATATCCTATAAAGCTGACTTAAAATCTTTCAGGAGAATAATGAATGGAGGTATATAATCCAATCAATTTATCGCTAAAACAAGTGCTTTCACTGTTTCAATCATCACCAATTCCTCCGATATCTTTTGAAACGGGAATCAGTGTGTCAGCAGAAAAACAAGAAGAAAAAGTAGAACGGCAGTGTCAGGGTTTTACTGACAATAGCGCAGACAGTTTAGATAAATTGGTGCAAGGTGCTTTATCCTCTAACGATATCCTAGTTTTAATTCGGATGAACAATGAGGAGTCAAAAAAAAATCAGCCTTATGCCGACCTGCTCGAACAAATAATTAAAGAATATCACTTAGGAGTATCTGAATCGATTGATTTAGTAGCTACTAACTTACTGAAAAGTTATAGTGATACTAAGATTCATCAACTACCTGATAGTATTAAGCTAATACCTAGTCCAACAGTCAGTAATATTAAGATAGATACAATAGATACATCTGAAGATAGAACAAATTCCATAGCTAACCTCATCAACTGGGCAAAACTAGAGTCTACTCTGATGACTCCAAAAACTCCATTCTCTCGTCTAGCTGGTGGTATCAGACCACTTATATACATCTTTGATGACTATACTAACTTTATCAATAAAGAACCCAAACAAGACGAGGTTTATAACCTTGTTACTGCTGAAGTCACTCCAGAAGTAAAAGAATTCTACCAGAGAAGTAGTTCCAGTCAAAGTGAAAAACTAGATCGTGAAAAACTAGATTGTGAAAAATTAGATCGGGTCATCAAAGGTTTCTGCCGTTGCTTAAATAACCTTTCGCTTGCCTTTGAAATTAAAACACCCAATATGGAGTTCCCCCTAGATCCTAATGCCGATCTAGATAAAAATCTGAATTATTTCGAGCAGATTGCTAAGATATTAAACTTTAAAGAATTAGATAAAAACCACAACCAGATTGGGGCTTTCATTATCGATCTAGAATGGCTCCCTTCACCCAAATGGATCGAACAGCATCCACGGGCAACCTTTGATAGTCCACCAGACAGCCAACAGATGGGGCATTACGCCGTTCGACTCCTCACCCAACGCTATCCCGAAATCCCCTGCTTCATCTTTACCGGATTGTGGTCGATCGAAACCCTCCAACAAAGCCTCACCGCTGGAGCCGCCTGGTGCTTCCAAAAACCCCTCACCCACCACCTCGGTAGCGGCTCCCACCCCAGCGAAGAACTCAACTACTTCAACCTCGAACGCCACCTCACCGAATTTGCCAAACGTACCTATGGCACCTACGAACAGCTACCCAAACCCGATCGATTTAACACCCATCCGAGTACTCTCTTCAATAAGCTTGCTCACCAGTCAGAAAATCCCCCATCTGACGCTCGAACATCACCTCAATGCACCGCCGAAGATTTTCACCATCTGATCGCTCGATCGTTCACAGCCGATCGAGTAGAAGTAGTCCGTGTCATCGGTAGCGGCAAATCTGGCGCAGCCGCCACCTTCTTCGTTAGCCCCACTAGCGATCGACTTACCGAAGCCACCCGTTTCGTCAAAATTGTTAACTGGCTAGAAATTCAGAAAGAATACGCTGCCTACCAACAAATCATCAAACCCAAACTCAACAACCACATCGCCCGAATCATCCAGCCACCAGCAGTCATTCCAAACCAACAAACCAACTCCTCACAGATCGATCGATCCAACGCCACCATCGTTTCATCCCTCGCCGGATTCCCCGAAAACTACGACAAACTGCGCCCACTGCAAGAGATTTTTAACAACCACATCGGAGAACCTAAAGGAGCAAAAGAGATCCTCCCGTTTATTTGCGAAACGATCGAATATGTTCTACTTCCGCTCCAACTACCAACTAAACAAAAAGATTTCTACTTTGGTGAAATAGCTCCGTCTCTCTATACAGGCGAGTTAATCGAACTAAAAGAGATCGACATCGATAACCGAAAAATAGTTTCTGGTAAAGATTCAACTCTGAAACTTCATATAAAAATAGAGGCTGGAAAAACAATTTATCTTCAAGACTGGATCTTAACTCAGATTAAATATAAAGAAGATAAAATCAAGAATCCAGAAGAGAAAGTCGATCTAGTCTTGGCTCACCCAATCCTTAAAGCAAGAATTAAACTTAAAGGTAATAAAGCAGATATTCAAAAGCGATTTGGTGCTTTATGGCTAAAGTTAGGCATGAGTATTAGCCTTGACATCAAAGTCGATTCACCCGAAGCCGTAAAACTAAGTAAGAGTAAAGACCTCAATGATATATGTAGCAAACATCTTCGATCGTCATCTGACGGCACTGTCGAAAATCTTACATCGCTAATTAATATTTGGAATAGTATCAATCCAGATGGAATCAGCATAGAAGGCCCATTCGATCGATTGACTCAACCAGATGAGATTGCCAATCAGCAACTAAAAGGTTCATTTGGTGGCATTCATGGCGATCTAAATCTCAATAATATTCTCTATCCCAAAGAAGAAAAGGTCGGCTTCCTGATCGATTTCTCCGAATCAGAACTTGAAGGTTTAGCAGCCTTCGATCTAGCTTGGTTAGAATCCTTGATTTGGAACTTCTATCTCTTCCCCAACCTGATAGAACTAGCTAAATATTCTTCATCGAGTAGCAGCAAAATAGATGCTGAGAAAATCTGTGAGATATTGCAGATAGCATTAGAAGCAATGAATTGCTGTGCCTATCCTGCTGACTTCTTCATTGCTAAAACCAAAAATCCAGATCGACATACATCGAAGCAGCTACTCACCAAGATATGTAATGCACTAACGATAGCTAGTGAAGTCCGCCAATATTTTACTAGAAAGACATCTATTTCCTTTCAAGGCAATGATGTTCACTATGCACTAGCTATGTCCTTTCTGCGCCAATCAAGCTTCACGATCGAGTCGCCAAATCCAGTTCAGCGATGTGAATTAACTAGCGAATTAACTAGCATCCTATCCTACCTTTGTTCTGCTCATTACCTTAAAGTAACTACGTCATATCTGAAAATGAGTGATATTTCTCCGATCGTCGCAGCAAAGTGACGATTGGTAACATCCACCCAACCTTCAATCAGTAGCGCAACATCACCATCAGCCATGGTGAAGAACTAGGCACCTTCACTCGATCGGCAACCCCCGATGTAAAATGAGCAAAAGGCGATCCAACTCAAAACTCAATGTCAGCAAAAGATATATTCCATGAATCAGTCAAACGCGGGCTAGTCAAAGATGGCTGGACGATCGTCGAAGATCCGCTAGAGCTAGAATGGGAAGGTGTCACTGTAAAAATCGACATCGCGGCAGATCGCCTCATCTCCGCCGACAAAGGAGACGAAAAAATAGCAATTGAAATCAAGAGCTTCATAAGTCCCTCCGCCATCAGCGACTTCCACACCGCACTAGGGCAATGTTTGAACTATCAAATTATGCTCGAAGTGCATGAACCAGATCGAAGCTTATACCTCGCAATTCCCCTTGATGCCTATGAAACCTTCTTCCAGACCAAGTTTGCTAAAACTGTAATTGCCAGATATCAACTTCAGCTAGTCGTTTATAATCCAGTCCTTGAGGAGATTGTACAGTGGATAAAATAGAACTATATCGCAACTCCATTCAGGCTCTACTCCAAAAACACGATCGGCACTCACCAAAAAATCATGGTGACGTTGAGAACGAACTGTTTTTTGATGTAGAACGCGATCGATACCAGCTAATGCGAGTAGGCTGGCAAGAAATGAAGCGCGTGTATCATACCACCATGCACTTCGATATCAAAGATGGCAAAATCTGGATTCAGCAGAATATGACAGACGTGGATGTCGGTCAAGAACTTGTCGATCTAGGAGTCTCCAAAGAAGACATCATCCTGGGGCTACAACCCCCTTACAAGCGACCTTACACAGGATATGGTGTCGCCTAGTCGTCAAAAGCTAGATCGATCCTTCCATCACAATCTAAGCGAACCTGATTCGATCGAGGAATCTATGATAGATGAACATATTGAATCAAATGATTAAAGTGGCTACCAGCTTTCAGATGCAAATTCAGGAGCGGTTAGTGAGTAAAATCGCACCAGTTTACAATCGCAGATGAATCAACAGTCCCCACAAATCATCATCCTTTCCGGCAACCCCCTCAACGCCGCAATTTTCGCCGTTCTCCCCCTATTTCTCAATACTAAAATTACCCTCCTCGAACCCGCTCAACTCACAGCCCAACCCAAAATTCCCACCAGAGCGATCCTGATCCTCAATGATACCCAAATTCCCCATCTCCCCAACCTTCGCCTCCACGGGTTCGCTGGTGCCGTCCTAACGATCGCCACCAATCCCCACCATAACCCCAGTCAGAAGCACCGCATCCTCCGCTGGGGACAAGATTCTCACGCCACCTTTACCGCCCCCTACAGCCTGCCCGAACTGCTAGATTCGATCGCCAACCTCGTCCCCCTCGAACCCGAAAATCTCAAGATGCTCCAAACCGAACTCACCGCCCCCAAACGGTGGTTCCAAAGCCGCATCATTCCCGCCCTCAAAGAACTCACCCAATATCCTACAGACACCAGCAAAATCGCCCAAATCGTCTCGGAAATCCGCGCCAAAACCCCCGTCGCTTGCCACGCCTCGATCGAAATCGCCGGAGAAACAGCCCAGATTCAGCAACACTTTACCCATATTCTCAAAGATTTATCGTCTCCGCCACTTTCCCCAGATCGAGCTAGCGATCTACTCGACAGACTCCGCCAAACATTCGATCGATGGCGCGAGATCGCCATTAGCGGCGGTGAAGGGCTGGGAACCTTTACCTGAAGAGTCTGTAACGACAGCCAAATTTTTGCTGGAAATGAACATTTCCAGTGGATGGTAAATTATGGGGGTCGTTTATAGATCGAGCTGATGAATATAACTGACTTTCCCCTCATCCCCACTATTGGACTACTAAGTATCCTGGTTCCAGAAGAGCTAGCGGTTCAACTTTCGATGGCTCTTCGTCGATTTTTAATCCTAGCATTCATTTATAAATCGCCAGGAGAATCCTTACCAGACACCTTTTCTATCTATGAATGGATGGAACAAATTTCGGACGATCGTAAAAATTTAAGTACGAGCGATCTACTTCAAGAATTGGGTTTAGAGTCTGTCGATCTCTGGATTGAAGATTTGCTAGAAAAATCTGACTTGATGAAAAATACCATCGAATCAGCACTGATAGATAAACTATTCTCTCGTGGTCGTAAAACTTTCGATAAAGATTTTAAATTTTTGTCACTAACAAGTACTGAATCTAAATCACCAGTAATGTGGCTTAAAGATTCAGGACAAGATCCTAAAGGTAAGAATTTATATTCTCGGTTAGCTAATTTACCCGATTGGCAGTCCCAGAGTGATAAAACCGATCGTAGTTTAAATCCGCTACTTTCTGATGAAAAAGAATTAATTTTAGAAGTATTGCAAGCAGTGGCACCGATGGTACCCCGCTTAGATCCAATTTTGGAGAAGATTTATCCCGATCTCATCTTAGATTCAGATCGACGCTTAATCCTTGATATCGACTATGTTGTTCCAGACAACAACAGCGATGTAGGAGACATCCAAGAGAAAATCAGACAACTATGGAAGCAAGCTGTTATACCCCCAGTTACTTTTACCTATAGAAGCTCTAGCTATGCCAAAGACGATGGTAAAGAATATGAAAACATCGACTGTACAGTCTATCCAGTCTGTACTAGGTTTTACATGCGTTCTCAGTATCTATATGCTTGGGGATATAATCCCAGATCTGAAGAACGAGTAAATAAAAAATATGATTGGTATGCTTATCGTCTAGACCACATCAAAAATAAATCATTTAAACAATTAAGCTGGGAAGATTCGATAACAATTCCACTTCAATTAGGTAAGATCTATACTCCTAAACATGTTATGAACTTATGTAACGAAGCTTGGGGTTTAGACATCGAGCAACCCACTCAATTGCTAATTTTACGCTTCAATCTCAATTATTACAATCGATACATTAACAAAACTAATCGTGGGCCGAGTGCTAAAAAAATAGGTGGCTACCAAGAAGCGATCGACATCTTACGAGATAAAGAGAATAAGCTCGATCGGCAGACCCTCGATCTGTTAATCCCCCGAATTAAAGCACATCAAAATGATGTTTACTATCAGGCTCATTTCCGCAAGGGAGACAACTATACCACGATGCGGTTGCGCTCCTGGGGCGACAAAGTTGAAGTTCTCGCCCCGATCGATCTACGCAATAAGATGATCGATGATGCCAACCTTAGCATTTGTAACTACGGCTATCCATCGGCAAACACTACATTCTAACGGCAATCAACTTGAGCGGCTAACACCAAAACAATGTTAGTCCTGTTCTGCTGTGGTCGCGATCGAGATATCCGAAAAGCCCTAAGTGTTTTCAGTATTGACATCCAGCAAATTAAAGATCGCTGGAAACGATCGTTTCTATCCTCATGATTTATTAAGTGTAGGTAATTCACACCACCGAGACTACCAATTAGGAATCCTCGCACTATGAAACCACCACACACCGAATTCTTATTAGTCCGCCACGGCGAAACCGACTGGAATATAGCCGATCGCCTCCAAGGACAACGGGATATTCCCCTCAATCTTACAGGCTGTCGCCAAGCCCAGTCCGTCGCCGATCGTCTATCCACAACCATTATCGACCGAGCCTACAGCAGCCCACTCACCAGAGCCAGCAAAACCGTCCAAATCCTGCTCGGCGATCGCCCAATTGCCCTCCAACTCGTGCCCGCTCTCCAAGAAGTTAACCACGGCGACTGGGAAGGACGCACCAATACCGAACTACAAGCAGCCCATCCCTACGAATACCACCTCTGGAAAAACAATCCCCTCGCTTGCCGCAAACCCAACGGTGAAACCATCGAACAGCTAGCTGATCGCGCCATAGGGGGCTGGCAAACCATCGTTCAGGATTCCACCGATGCTGGCTGTCAAACAGTCCTCGTCGTCGCCCACAAAGTCACCATTCAGACCATCCTCTGCCACATTCACGGACTGGAGCTAGAACACTTTTGGGACTTCCCCCAAGATAACTGCGCCATCAATATCATCCATTACCGCGATGGCAGTCCCCGACTAAGAACCACCAACCTCAACCTCTGGCAATCATCCCCAATTGGCATTTAGCATTACCTCAAAGGCGATCGACTCGATCGCCTTTGGGAAAACATCTCGATCGACTATTTATCTTACATCCAAAAATTATGACTACAACTAATATTGCTTGGATCGGACTTGGCGGCATGGGTTCCCCGATGGCTCAAAACCTTGCTACCCAAACAGAATTTTCAGTTAAAGGCTGGAACCGCACTCAACAGGGTCGTCCCTTAGTCAAACTAGCCCAGGAACGTGGTGTCGAAGTCGTTCCTACCATCCAAGCCGCCGTTGCTGCTGCTGACATTATCTGTACTTGCGTCAGCGATGTCCAAGATGTCGATCGAGTCATCTTTGGTGAAGGTGGGATTGCTCACTATGCCCAGCCCGGATCGATCGTCATCGACCTTAGCACGATCGGCCCTCAAGCTGCGCGGGACATCGCCCAAAAACTCCAGCCTTACAACATCCACTTCCTCGATGCTCCCGTCTCCGGTGGCGACATCGGCGCACAGCAAGGTACCCTCACCATCATGGTAGGTGGCGACCGAGTGGACTTCGATCGAGCCTTGCCCGTTTTTAACGCGATCGGCAAAAAAATCGTTCACTGTGGAGCCGTCGGCAGCGGACAAGCGATCAAACTGTGTAACCAAGTCCTCTGTGGCATTCACATGGTCGCCCTCACCGAAGCAATGTTACTCGCCCAGCAACTAGGAGTAGATCCGCATCTCGCGATCGATATTTGCAATAGTGGTGCGGGCGGTTCCTGGGCATTAGCCAACCTTGCACCCAAAGCTGTAACTGGTGACTTCCAGCCAGGGTTTATGGTCAAACATATCCTCAAAGACCTTCGCCTCGTCGATGAAAATCTCCAAGAGCTAGACCTACCTGGCGTAACTCTTGCCAACCAAATGTTCGAGAGCGTGCGCGATCTCGGCGGTGCCGAACAGGGCACCCAAGCGATGATTCGCGCCTATCAACAACACGACAGCTAAACGTTTAGCAATCGAGATCGATACCTCCACCTCACACGATTTAGTATGACGACTACACTACCCACAGCTATCCACGATCGTCCCAAGTTTTATACTCGCCACCCCTTCCCCCTGGAAATTAAGCGATCGATTACCGCACTCCATGAGTTAGATAACTGGCATGGCATCTTACAAGTCACCGAAGACTGGTTGTTAATTCTCGCTGCCATAGCGACTTCGATCTCTGCTTGGCAGTTTTTCCCCCTCTGGGTTGCAATCCCAGTTTACCTTGCAGCGATCGTCCTAATTGGAGCCAGACAACGCGGCTTACGAGTCAATAACCATCAAGCCACCCACAACGCTCTAGCCAAACACCCCCAGCTAAACTATCTGCTGGCAACTATCTTCGGAGCCTGGTTAGTCCTAGAGAGCTTTTCGGGATTCGATGATACCCATAATTCTCGCGAACACGGTCATCATCCCAATCTGGGGACAGCCAAAGACATCGATCATATGTCAGTGGTTGGTAATGGATTGTACGATGCAGTTACAGTCGAGCATTACCTCTGGAGTCTGCCCCTCCACACTCCGAATTACCTAAAATTTCTGTTTAGCCACCGAATTTTTAACCCTCGCGAAAATCCTCAAGAGCGGGTAACTCGACTGTTCTACTTTGGATCGATCGCCTTTTTATTCATTTACGCTGGCTTTGGCACTGAATTCTTACTCTACTGGCTAGTTCCGCTCTTCACCACCGCCAATTGGATCGGCTCGTTTATTCAGGTAGCCGAACACTATCCGCTGATGATGGCATCCGAGCCAGTAGACATCTATCTCAGCCGCAACCGCATTCTGTCCCCGTTCTGGAATATTTTGGTTAGCACCCACCAAGAAGGCTACCACCTGATTCACCACCTCTATCCCAAGCTCCCCATGTGGAATATGAGTAAGGCGCACCAGATTTTGATGTCCGATCCTGCCTATGCAGCCATTCATCCCAACACTGGCATGAATGCCCTCATCGATAGCCTGACCAAAAAATAACCTCATCGACTTCCCCTCCAGATCGAGGGGAGTCTACCCCAAATCGAATACCCCGCTAAATTTTGCTAAATAGTTATGACCACTTGCACTGTAACTCCCAAACTAACCGATCGATTTACTGCTGCTGTTACCTATGCCAGTAAACTACACGCTCACCAAGTCAGAAAAGGCAGCAACGTTCCTTACCTTAGCCACTTACTCAGTGTTTCTGCCCTCGTCCTCGAAGATGGTGGGGATGAAGACGAAGCAATTGCCGCGCTCCTCCATGACACGGTAGAAGACTGTGGTGGTGAAGCAATTAGGTTAGAAATAGCCGCTAAGTTTGGTAGCCGAGTTAATGATATCGTCGCAGGCTGCACCGAAACAGCAATCTCACCCAAGCCACCTTGGGCAGAGCGGAAACAACAGTATATCGACCAGATTCGAGTCGCTAGCCCCTCAATCATCCGCGTATCCCTAGCAGATAAACTTCACAATGCTCGATCGATCTTTAGAGACTACCAACGACTGGGGGAAGCTGTCTGGGACAACTTCAAAGGCAGCAAAACCGACAGCCTGAAATTCTATCGATCGCTGATTGCAATCTATCGGCAGCAGAGTAAATCGTACATGGTGCTGGAACTGGAGCAGATTATCGATCGACTGGAGACTCCAGCAACGGCTTGGAAGTAACCATTTCCAGCAGGGTGTTAAATCTACATCAGTCAGAACATCGTAGTTCTCCAAGGCGGTCGCTTTAACACTCATTCAGGAACCAAACGCATGAAAGACATTGCTCATCCCGAATCAAACAATACTCCGACCTGGCAGTCTCCTGTCTGCTGGGTCTTGGCAGCAGTTGGTGTCGTAATGATTTACTCGGTCTACCGTTATATTCAAACAAATCGTGCGGTCGTACTCTCTTATATTGATGTCTCGGATTCAGTCCAGCCCTATCGCAAGGCAATGACTGAAATCTGCGAAGCCGTAAATGAGGCACTGATCGACGGGGATACACGGATCGAAGCCAAATTTGCCGATCGAGTGCTGGTCACTAGCAATACTACTCATGAAGGTAAACAGGCGATCGGGGACTGTCAAAAGATTACCCAAAAACCTGAAGGCGTTGGTAAGCATCCTGGTACCGATATCGTGGAAGTATTTCAGAGTATCGATACAGAAGTTCAGCACCAGCGCAGCCAAGGTAATAAACAGCCCGTTGTGACCATTCTGGCGATTCAAGCCGCAGAACCTAAGATTGGAAAAAAACCGACCGATCCCAAGATCGTCAAAGAATGGGTTCAAAAAATTGCCAAAGAAGGCTACCTCAGTATTATCGGGCCGGAAGTAATACTGCAAAGTCAACTGAGTAAAGAGTTGGTCAAAATTCCCAACGTTAAGGTTTGTACCTTTAGTCAAGCCAAAGATTGCGGGATCGACTGGGCCTTTAGCCAAGCCCGAAAGTAGCTTGGAAACAGTCATTTCCAGGTGAGGAATAACATGGCTATGTACTACCAAGGAGAACTGCAATGCACAAGAATGACAGAATCCAGAAATGGGTACAGACAGATCCAGTTTTGTACTCAAGGCTGGGGGAAGACCACCAAGCTAACCTGACACACATCGTCGAGCAGGCTGGAAAAATAGATTTCGCCAAGAACCGCCGACATGAATTAGCCTCGACAACTCACACCAAACCGCCAATCTCCAAAGGTCTAGCACGCGCGATCGTCATAGTTCTCGGTTGTATGACCTTCAGTGCAGCATCTGGACAAGTTGCCAAGCAAACCCTAGCTGGAGCTTTAGTAATTCCAGCCAGTATTGTAGGTGGCATTATTGGTGGAGTGCTGGGACATGAGATGGCGACGATCGTCTTTACTGGACTATTACTAAAAAATAGCACCACTCAAGCTCGACGGAGCCTGCACAAACGTCAGCCTTAACGACGGAGATTTAGCCCTCAAGAGTCATCTAGCCAACCAAGCTATTTTGGCCTCTTCAGGGGCTTTTTCGCTCTGTAGTAACAAGATTTATTGGGCAGCAGTTTCGATTGACAGCATGAGGAAATAAAGTTGGAAGCGACTGATTCCAGCCCAATGGTCAAATGTATATAGATTGATATCCGCTAAAATTTCATCCGGTCGCGTGCTTCTACCTGTAGATTGTCCGAGCTAGCTTCACTGTATAAAAATCTCGCTTCACACAGGAGTTTTCTGACATCATGACCAACAATCTAAAGATTAAATATCATGAGGCTCAACATCACGAACTGGAAAGAGTCGAATCTAAACACGACCACCTGCCAAAGATGGCAATCGCCATTACTGGACTGCTTACCTTAGCAGAATCTGGAACGGTTTTTATGCTGATGTTGTTCAAAGTTGGAATATTTGTAGCTGCAATCAATGCCCTACTACCAGTCGCTTTCCTTGGTGGTATTGCTTACTTTTACGCTCAGATGTTTGAGCTACCAGAGAAAAATAAAGAGCTAATCGAGCAGTACGATCTTACGCTGGAAAGAGAAGCGATCGGTGAAGCTGAGATGTTCCAACTAATTCCCGACCAGTATGAGTATGATGGTCAGAAAATCGATGTCTATATGAATTGGATGAAAACCTCCGATCTGTATAGCTCTGTCCAATCTGAAGCTATGCTCAAATCCAAATTTGATGAAAAATTCTTTACCCAAAGAAGTTTAGAGATGGATCGAGAATGCTGTCAACATCTGGAACTGCGCCATCAGCGATATCGCCATGATGCCGATCGATTAGCCCAAGAGCCATGCCCTCTATCTACTCAAAATCTGCCTCCACACCAAGTTCAAGCCCAGTCTGAAAGATGGTATGCCCGCAAACTAGAGAAACTACAATCTGAGTTAGAAGTAGATTTAGGCTTCATCAACGAGCGGCACAAGATTATGAAGCAGCACTGTCATAATGCGATCGAAACAGCTCGCCGTGACTTTCAAGTAGCTCAGACAGCCAGAGAAAAGAGCCGCCAAGAGGAGAATTTAGCAAGCTAGAGTATTTGCCCCTACTAAGGTAGGGGCTTTTCGATCGGCATGTGTGCTTCGGGTATTAGTTGAGATCGACAGCATCACCAAAAAACGAGATTTATCGATCTTTTCCCTGATGTCCCAGGGCTTCTACTATAGTGTTTGATATCGATCGGTTCTCCCCCTTCATGAGTAAGCCCAGTATCTTGATTCTCGACGATGATGAAATGTGGCTGGCGCGACACGAGCGGCGGCTAACTCAAGCTGGGTTTAAGTGCTTTGCTACCCAAAATGCCAAACAAGCAATCGATTGGGGCAAATCCCAAACCTCGATTAAATTTGGACTGATCGATGAAATTCTGTTCGTACCACCCGTACCCATAGATGAATCCCAACGGGAACTCCAACGCTGGCAAGGCTCTGGTGCGATTCGTGAAATTGTAGCCATGCGCCACGATATCCAATTCATCATCGTCACCTCTGCACCCCAACTTCACAGTCAGGAAAACGATCGATTATTCAGTCGTGAAACCAGTAAATTACGCCGCCAACCCCAAGTTGTCGATCTGATTCATAAACAAGATATCGAGATCGATCCCGATACAGAATATCGCTGGTTGATCGGTGAAATCCTCGATCGCAGCAAGCACAACATCATTGGCAGAACCCTTGACATCAAACCCCGCGTTCTGCTGGGAATCGGACTCGATCCCAGCATATATGAATCGATCGCCGAAGCACTAGATCGTCAGCGGACGAATCACTTACTGCTAACCCCTTACCTCAAAAAGCTACCCGAACATCAATCCAAACCAACAATTGAAAAACTAATCTCTTCCGCAATCGAACAATGTATCTTCGTCGAAGCTCCTGGATCTAAAAAACTCGATCGAACTTCGATTAAGCCTAATTCCCAATCGGGACAGATTATCTCAATCCTCGCCACGCGCTCGGAACTTCAACAAAACACGATCGTCCGAGAAGCCGACTATCAATACAATCCTCGCAGCAAAGATCGTCCCTACGATATCGATTCCACTCAAGACAGTCAACAATCGGTTGACTTTGCCTACGAATATAGCGATGGACGCAAACACCGCCGCGATGGTGTTCAAATCGAAACCAGACAGACAGAATCTCGGCTTAAAACAGCTATCCACCGCCTCAAACAAGATTTAGCCAAAGCCAATGTCGCCCCACTCGATACGCTGTTTAACTTTAATGGAGAAGGCTACATTCCTAACTTTGAATTGGGGATCGTAGTCTATAGCGTTAAACCAAAACGGAAAAAGATTGTGGGATAAGGAGGAGAGTAAGATTTAGACTAGATTAAGTACACGACAATATTCATTATCGTACTCAAAATTGCGCTAAAATACCTTGGGAGGCGATCGTTCAATCTCCCCCATCCTTGCCAATTTTATGCCCAGCTCCCCAAATAACAGAAGTCCTGTAGCCAATTTAACCAAGTCCACAGATCTACTCGCGGATTTCCTCCGACTCAAAGGAAATGCCAACACCAGTCGCAACTATCGTAAATCCCTCGATGATTTCTGTCGGCGAATTTATGACAGCGATGTATCGACAGTCCTCTTGACTCGATTTCTGCCCTTATCGCAATCAGAAGCCGTCTATATTACACTCCAGTATCGCCAATTGCTAATTGAGGCTAAATTAGCTCCCAATACGATTAATCTCCGACTTTCTGCCCTAAAATCCTTTGTAGATTATGCTAGGACAAACGAACGCTGTCAATTTAATCTCGCCGATGTCAGTTCCTTGAAAGTCGAACTCTATCGCGATACCACGGGTATTCCATTGGGAGAATTCAAAGACATGTTGACGATCCCAGATCGGACTACTATCAAAGGGATTAGAGATTATGCCATCCTTAGACTACTCTGGGATAATGCCTTGCGCCGGAATGAAATTTGTAGCTTAGATGTGGGCGATTTTGGCGATGCAGGTAAATTATCGATCGTCGGCAAAGGCAAACTCCAGAAGACACAAATCGATTTATCACCTGCCACCACCATCGCCATTAGCAAGTGGTTGGCACAAAGATTGGACTATCAACTGTCAGATCCCCTGTTCGTCAGTCTAGACAACCGCAGTAAGGGACACAGACTAAATGGTAGCACTATTTATCGCCTCGTACGCAAGTTTAGTGCAGCCGCAGGGATCGATAAGATAGTTTCTCCCCATCGGATTCGTCATAGTGCCATCACCACCTACCTTGATGTCAGTGATGGGAATCTTCGAGCCGCTCAAGGATTGAGTCGTCACGCGAACTTGAATACGTTAAGTCGCTATGATGACAATCGCCATAAATATCAAGCTCAAGCTACCAATACTTTGGCAAACCTCATCTAGATTTCCCCTGGGATGCTCCCTTACTTCTTCCACTTTTTCTAACTGGAAATCAGACCGATCTGGAAGGATTTTAGGTCAAAACCGCAGATTTTGGGAAATCACCTCTAAGTATTGTGATATAACGATTTCAGGAAAAACATATACCGCTAATAGCTGTTAGCAGTATATTAAGATGAAACCAAAAATTGCGCGGAATTTCACCCACGATGATGTCTCTACTCAAGTATCGCTAAAAACTTTTGTTAATTATTCCCAGTTAAGTACCTAGATTTCACATCAGGCAGTAATTGAGGGGTGTGGGAGGTGTGGGGGGGGGGGGGGGG
>JANMEL010000217.1:0-21149 GCA_031376885.1 Chamaesiphon sp. OTE_70b_metabat_96
ATTTTCGGCACCTTTAGCGCGTTCCTCGAAATGTGTATTTCCGAAATCACGATGGCGCGGTTGAACAATTCCAACGTCCTCAGCCACTTCTCCCACTCTGGGATTGACGACATGGCAGACAACACTTGTCACTTCGGTTTGAACAATATGTTCGCCGACAATGGTTTGAGCGATGGTTTTGCCACCAACCTCTACTTCCCCGCCGACCCCCATCAAATGAAAGCCTGTTTGGAAACAATTTTCCACAATCCAGGTTTGCGGTTTGTCTTCTCGACTCGTTCTAAAGTACCAGCAATTTTAGATACAAACGGTAAGGATTTCTTCGGCGGCGATTACAAGTTTGTCTCCGGTAAAGATGAAGTAATTCGGGAAGGTACTCAAGGCTATATCGTCAGTTTTGGGGAAGCCTTATACCGCTCCTTAGATGCAGTCGAACGCCTCAAACAAGAAGGCATTGATATCGGTCTGATTAACAAGCCAACATTGAACTCGATCGATGAAGATATGATGGCGAAAATTGGTAAGTCACCAATGGTATTAGTGGTCAAATCTTTCAACCGCAAAACTGGTTTAGGCAGTCGCTTCGGTTCGCAGTTATTGGAGCGCGGTTATAAGCCTAATTACAATCATCTCGGTACGCACATCGAAGGTTGTGGCGGTCTATGGGAGCAGTTCCCACATCAGGGTATCGATCCTGCTGGGATTATGGCTGCGGTTAAGAAGTTGATGGGTTAGGAGATTTAGGTTTTGATACGCACGAGTTGGAAATTTATTCTGGCTCGTGCGTTGTTTCTTATGTGTAAGCAAGTTGATTCTCCGTTCTGTCCGATTTTGAAGTATTTTACAATACTTATCGTGGTTGTCTTTTCTTTACTTAATTAACTTTTGAACCATTGTCATTAGTATTTTGATAGTATGACGATCGATTATTTGATAGAATAACTTGAGTTAATGTTGCAAAGGAAATTATGTTAAAACGCGTTACTAAATTTATTAGCTGGTTGATATTTTCACTGTTGTTATTTATTGGAGTTGTAGGTGGATTATTGAACCCATCACCCATCGCTATTTGTTTTATATTTTGGTCGATAATATTCTTTCCTCCATTACTGGAAAAAACACAGAAATTTGGTTGGAAATGGAATATTTTTGGAAGGCTAACAATATTTGTTGTTTCACCTATTCTACTTTTATCATTATCCCATAAAGACACAATTACTCGTGCTCCTATAAAGGAGCAAGTCACCATTCCCATAGTTAAGACTAGTCCATCTCCCATAGTAACAGCTTCGCCGATAGCTCAAAACAACCAACCTAAAGTAACATCACCAAATATTAAAGCTCAATTAAAATCGATGCCTACAAAAGAAATAACTGTTAACCAAATTTCAAAAAATGAAAAAGAATTTATCGATCCAGAAAAACTTGTAGTTGGCAAAAATTACACACTTTTAGAGAAGAAACCTCTTATGCCCGAGATTAGTCCCGTTGATGTTGCGAAAGCAATGGAACAGATAAAATACATTCCAAGTGGGGGGAGTTTTTTAGTTCTTAGTATATTTGACAAAAATGGTAATCCTTGGTATGAAGTTTCCGCATTCAATCAAGATAAAGAATTAATTGGCACAGGATGGATTAACAGTATTGCGCTCATGGATCAAAGCTTTAAAGAGACTAATAATAAGTAATTTGTTTGATTTTGATTTTTAGAATTATTCTTAATCGATGCCATGAACCCGTATAGGCAAATATGTGGGTGGGGGTTCGATCGATCGTATTTTATTGGATCTGTAGGGGCGGGTTTATGCTAACAATCATCGCCAAATTCCAGAAATTGTGAACGAACCCGCCCAGCCCCACCAGCCAATATCGATTGTGATTCGATCGTGCGTAGATGATGATGTTCGATCGATTAATATGATTCGTAAATGTTAATGATCGATCGATTATTGGTGGGTGAGGGGGTTCGATCTCATTTACGATCGATCGTGAGAACATAATTGTAGATGGATAGATCGGCGAGAGCAGTAAAATGAAATTAAGCGACGTTGTTTCCCGAATTGAGATCGATCCACGCAAGCTGACAGAATATGCACTGAATCCCGATAACCCCGTCGGAGCCGATAAAGCAGTAATCTTTCAACGTGTCTTGGGTTACAACAGAGATAACTATCAATTGCTGCTCGAACAAATCCAATCTCAGGCGATGGAAGCCGAAGCCATTCTGAAAAGTGAAGACCAACACGGACAGCGATATCAGGTAGATTTAGAAGTAGTAGGTATCGAAAATCAAAGAGCCATCATCCAGATCGGCTGGATAGTTCAGCCTGAAACTGATTTTGCTAGATTAGTCACCCTATATGTGAAAAAACGCTCATGAAAAATCCCGAACTCTTCGATGTCATTGAACTCCTCATAGATTTACCCTCTCACAGCCTCTGTGCGGGCGATCGAGGTGCCATTTGCGAAGAATATGACAATTCACAGTATGAGATAGAATTTACCAACTCAGATGGAGAATCGATCGCGTTGGTTGCATTATCGGTAGATTCCTTTATCGTTGTTTGGCGATCTGCTTCTAAAACTTGGGTACCAATAGCTGAAAAAATTCAAGCGATCGTATCAGCTTTACCAGAAGAGAACCTGTCGAAAGTTTTTGACTTCGCTCGTTCCATTCATAACGAAAGAATCTCTGTCTAGGACTTACGCTTCGCATGTAGTCTCAGCAGTGTTAAAATAAGGTGTATATTTTACCGATCGACCAATGAAACTAACCGTAATCGTCCATAAAGCGATTCTCCTTTGGGAGAGGCTTCGCCAACGAAGGTTGTTTATCGATCGATCCATCTACAGCAGGAGAAGCTGCAAGTGACAACATTAATAGATGAAATTGAAGACCGATCTTAAAATATATTGATTACCTTAAAAAACACGTAAGGCATGACCATTAAGATAATCGACCTATTTGCTGGTATAGGCGGCATCAGACTTGGGTTTGAAGCTCATGGCTGTAAGTGTGTATTTTCATCGGAATGGGATGCCGATGCACAAAAAATGTACGAAGCTAACCACGGGCATAAACCACACGGAGATATTACTAAAATCGATCCTAAAAATATTCCCGACCATGATATTTTACTCGGAGGTTTCCCCTGTCAACCATTTAGTATTTTAGGAAAATCTTTGGGTTTTGCTGATACAAGGGGAACACTATTTTTTAACATAGAAGAAATTCTAAGAATAAAGCAGCCTTACGCCTTCATGCTTGAGAATGTCAAACAACTCAGATCCCATGATAAAGGTCGTACTCTATTGATAATAAGAGAAAATCTCGAAAGATTAGGCTATTTCGTTCACATAAAGGTTTTGAATGCTTTAGATTTTGGTCTTCCTCAGAAAAGAGAACGAATAATTATTCTTGGCTTTAAAGAGGATATAAATTTCAGTTTCCCTACACCATTAGATTCTTATCAAATGTTATCGCATATTTTAGAGCCTGATGATGCGATCGATCGTTCATACTTTGCAAGCGAAAAAATAGTAGCTAATCGCTTGGATAAAATTAAAAAAACATATTCTATCCCTTCCATCTGGCATGAAAATAAGGGTGGCAATATATCTGCTTTGCCTTACTCCTGTGCTTTGAGAGCAGGCGCATCTTATAATTACCTGCTGGTAAATGGAAAAAGGCGTTTAACTTCAAGAGAAATGCTAAGATTGCAAGGATTTCCAGAGACTTTTAAAATTGTTGTTAGCTATCAGGCTATGCGAAAACTGACTGGCAATAGTGTCGCAGTACCAGTAATCGAAGCTGTCGCAGGTAAAATGATGGAAGCGATTAAACAACGCCAGCCGAAAAGAATTAATACAGAATATAGACAACTCACCCTTTTAGAAACTATTAACGTATGACTTTGGAAGAATCGAAGATAGCCTTGGATAACATCATAAAAAAAGCTCGTGTACATTTTTATAAGCCTATTCAAATTGCTGAAATATTATATCGAGACAGAGTTAAGCAAGATATCGATTTAATCAATATGGATACATATAGAAATAAGTCTAAAGGTTGGCGAGATGCGATCACTGAGCGTTTTGTCGGGAGAAGTAGCTCATCATCGGCAGAGTATCAAGAAGCCCTTTTTATAAAAGCAATGCCACCTCAAACTTTAGTAAGCTTAGGTGCAGAGAATAGATTAAAAGGTGGTATTATCGAAGCATATATTTACCGTCAGTTTTCCAAGCGATTCACTCAACTGTCATCAGCATTACAATATTATGATGACCACAATCTAACAAATTTTGAAGTTCAAGATTTTATCGACCTATTCTGGCATGAGCCAGGTCTACGTAGAAGCATTGATAAAGTTTATGAAATAATAGTCTATTCTTTATTTTCTGTCTTAGTTGAGGCTTTAGAAGTTACGATTACTATTGGTATTAATGAAGATAAAGTGGGCTTATTGCAAGAGTTTGCTGATTTTGCCGAAATGGTTATTGGTCTTACCCCAGACAAGTATCTGTTAAATTTGCCAGCCAAGATTTATCGAGTCGGTGTAACGAATGCTGCCGATCGTGGATTGGATATGTACGCTAATTTTGGCATGGCTATCCAAATTAAGCACCTATCTTTAACCCCCGAATTAGCAGAAAATATTGTTGGATCGGTAACAGCCGATAGGATTGTGATTGTATGCAGAGATAGTGAACAAGCATTAATTTTATCATTGCTTAATCAAATTGGCTGGAAAGCTAAAATACAAAGCATTATTACTGAAAACGATCTCAAAAGATGGTATGAGAAAGCTTTACGAGGCTCATTTGGTGCGGATATTGGCGAGAGAGTTTTACTGACGTTAAAAGAGCAAATTCTTGCTGAATTTCCAGCGTCAGACAACAAAGATTTTACTAAATTTTACGAAGATCGCAACTATAACTTACTAACGGATGATATTTGGATTTAACACATCATACCTCAATAGTTATCGATCTTACGTATCTGTAGATGGCTTTGTTTACACAAATACAGGTAGTCGGAATATCAATGATATTATTTAGGTTTTGATAATGCATGAGCTGGAAGTTGATTCCAACTCGTGCGTTATTTTTTATGTGCTTTGAACCATTCTTACATAGAGTACAACTCGCTTTTTGGATACAAACAGTATTCCCCACCGATAGTGTGAATCCAACAGGAAATTTGGGGTGGTGACATTCGATTACCTCCGGTAGGCTATGCCAACGGTTATCGGTGGGTGAGGGCGGGTTTGATTGAGACTTTAGAATTATGCGGAATCGAATTCATAAACCCGCCCCTACGAACCCGTACAGGCGAATATGTGGGTGGGGATTTATGGTCGATCGTATTGATGGTCGATCGAATCAATCCAAGGCTAATCCCAGCAGTGTTAAAATAGGGTGTATATTTTACCGATCGACCAATGAAACTAACCGTAATCGTCCATGAAGCGAGCGAAGGCGGCTATTGGGCAGAAGTACCCGCAATCCCAGGCTGTGCGACTGAAGGAGATAGCTGGGATGAATTGATATCCAATCTGCATGAAGCGATTCTCCTTTGGGAGAGGCTTCGCCAACGAAGGTTGTTTATCGATCGAGCCTAGCCGCTGATTGTCGATGTTCGAGGGTAAACCCGATCGCCCAATTTAGAGCGGGAAAAGCAGTTACTAAGCTCGATTACTCAAAATAGCGATCTGAGCGCAAGCACGGGCATCAGATAGAGCTTGATGATGTTGCAGGGGAATATCAAAATAAAGGCAGACATCAGATAGCTTGGTGGGGCGAATATTCCAAGTCTTACGGGCGATATCTACGGTACAAAGAAACTTTTGCTTGGGATAGGGGATGCCGTGAAAATCGCAACAAGCATATAGTACTTTACGATCGAATCTAGCATTGTGTGCGACTAAATAATCAGCAGATTCGATCGTTTCAGCAAGTTGTGCCCAAACTTCTTGAAAATCTCCCGCTTTAGCCACATCTCGCCAGCTCAAACCATGGACATAGGTAAATTCAAAGTATGAGGATGGTGGACGAATTAGGAAGTATTCTTCTTTCGTAATAGTGTCATTTTCTACCGAGACAACACCAATTGCACAAGCACTATTAGCATCGCGGTTGGCAGTCTCAAAATCAATTGCAACTAATTTCATCTAGGGGATAGGGGATAGGGTTTAGCTGAACACAAAAAGAAAGATCCAAAGGCTTATTCTGGCCAGAATAAGCCTTTGGATCTGGGTGATGTATCTTAGCGTTTGACGAGAATATATGCTTTGATATATTCCGGTAGCTTGCGAATTCGATCGTTAAATTTGGTTTGACTATCGAACACTCCGGCGAGGAAATCCAACTGGTGTAAATTGGGCAAGAATGCACCACCAGTATCGGCAATAACTCCCATCCGTAGACCTGATTTGCCACCGCTGGCATCTTCGGTGACAATCATGCGACCCAATCCGACATTCAGGACATCGCCAGCAAAGGTTACACCGGGCTTGATCGAGATTTTGGTATCGACAGTTCTACCGTAGCCTTTGATCGCATCTACTGGCATAAAATACCAATACCGCTGTTGTTCAAAGGGGGGAAGACCTTTGATAAAAGGAATGCCATTATTTCGATCGACATTAAATAATGATGATGTGCCGTCAGTAAATTGGATCGAAACAGTTCCTTGCAGCAAGGCTGATTCCAAGCCCTCACGATTGAGGTAGGCTAGGGGTTCCACCGTCCCAAATTCCTTGCCCCCAGGCTCGAATACACTCTTGAGGACATCCTGTTTGGTATATTTCAAGCGAACTCGATCGGCATCAGGATTCGGTTTGAGCGCATACAATGCCAGATCGAATTCAGGGGTAGGCGTACGAGAGCCAGGATGTGAGAATACAGCATATTTGGTCATTCGCAACCGCTGCTCTGTCTTGACACTGGGATTGAATGCCGTCCACTGAATGACTCGGAAGTTGGCATTTAGAAAGGTGGCATCTTGCAATCGGATCGGCCGTTTGGCTTGGATATCTTCTTGCAATGTCAGAATCATGAAATCTAGGGTTTTCAGCACATCTGCCACTGTCACCCCTTGGCTGGCTAGTATTCCTTGCCTCTGCACGTCAGGATCGGTGCTCGATCGCTCTTCAAAATATTTCCTAGTACTCATTAATACGTACAGCAGATCTGGCGCATTAAAGTCTACTTTGATATTCGGTAAGCGAGAAGTTTTGAAGACCTCATCGGCGGGGGCGAGAAATCTTTGCTGTTTGAATTCATCAACGATCTGGTAATTAGTCGGCTGTGTCGCCGCAGTTAGAGGCGTAGAAGCCACCTGAACTTTATTCGCCTTGGAGGAGCTGACGGATGATGGAGGCACTGCAACAGGTGTTACCGACTGAGAAATAACGGTATCCTGCATACAGGCTGTCAAGGCGATGACATTTAGAGCTAGGGGGAGCAATAAGTACTTTTTCATTAACTGTCAAATAGCACGGTCGTCATATAATTATCAGCCCATTCGGTGCCAAAAGCTTTCTCTAGTACCCGACGAGTTTTATCATTTTGTTGTTGCTTCGTTGAATAGTAGTTTTGGGCTACCACAATTTCGGCGCGTTCGGTTGGATTGACTGGGATTGACTGTTTTGCCTGTTGACAGTGGATCGTCAACATCCCTGTGACTCGCTCTAGAAACCACTGCTCTTCCTCTGGAGTCGAAGGGCGCACAAAGAAGCAGAATTCGGAGAATATGTCCGCCCAGTCGGGTAATTCGCGGGGCTGTGTGAAGGGATGGGTGGGTAACTCTAGCAATAAATCTCGATAATTTGCGGGCAAGATTCGATCGGCGTTGAGGGGCGACAAATCGGCAATTGCCGCACTAATTTGACCTCTGCCACCCACTAGATCTGTGCCAAACATCGGTAGTGCATATTCTGGATGGGGAAACATCACGCAGTGGAGAATATCTAAGTTTTTGCCGACTTGGGCTAATTCGAGATGGAGTTTCCGAAATTGCGGCGTTTGGTAGCATTTATTTTCGATGACTAGCTTTTCGCCTTCCAATCGCCCTTCTACATAGCCCAATTCATCAGGGAGATGATAGGGTGATAGATCTAGATGCTCTGCCCAAATTGTTTCGATCGCATCGGCGAGGCTCCCAATTAGGCTATGTTGCTGGGATCTCAGGGATTTGGTGCTAGTTTCCATCATAAGGTTAAAGGCCGATCGTAAATTGTGACTCTCTTGTTCTCTAGGGATCTTTGGATTGCCGCTGATGTTGCTAGAGGATTTGAATTGTTAATTTAGTTATATTTGTTCGATGTTACCAGGCTTGACCGTTGTACGGCGCAAAACTGTATTTTAATTTGACATTTAATTTTGGTTCGGCCAATTGTCCCAGTTTTTTAGTAGTAAAATACTAAGTTTGGCTGAAGTCTGCTTGAATACTAGGTTTGAGTGCATGAACCAGATTCAATCGGACTATTTTGGAGGTATGGAGAATTTTTGTTCCAACTCTCTTGAAATCTCAACTAAACAGGTACTTTTTGTGAATCACTTAACTGCTATTTTAACAGGTTCGATCGCTCTGGTTAGTTCGATCTGCTTCCATTCCCCTGCGATCGCTGGTGATATTATTGCCGCTAGTGTGTCGATCGATTTTGACAAGGGTTGTAATTGTCTCAATTCTGCTTCTTCGGCGATCGCTATCGGTACCCAAAATGCTTTTGCTGTTACTACTGCTGGCGAAAGTGGAAGTAGTGGTACTGCTGGTGCTAGTGCTGGGAGTCTATTGATTTTGGGTTTGAGTGCTAATGGTGCTGCCTATCAGTATATGGGTCCCGAACCCTCTCCTAATCGTGCTGGGGCTACTTTTGTCGGTAATTCGATCGACGGTAATGCCGCTTTGACTATTAATAAGTAGTTTGATCTGATGTCGTTGGAGTGCTTACTTTAACGACGATCGAGTTGCTCGACTGAAAATTGGTTCTAATTCCTATTATAGCATACGCACGTAAATGAGTAAATAAAAAAGTTGGGAGCTGAAACCTTCCTGATTCGATCGTTATAGTGGGGTTGTCGATCGGTGGAGTTGTCCGCACAGTAACGGGTGACTGAAAATTGGTTCTAATTCCTATTATAGCATACGCACGTAAATGGGTAAATAAAAAAGTTGGGGGCTGAAATCTTCCTGATCCGATCGTTATAGTGGGGTTGTCGATCGGTGGAGTTGTCCGCACAGTAATGGGCGGCTGAAAATTGGTTCTAATTCCTATTATAGCATACGCATGTAAATGGGTAAATAAAAAAGTTGGGGTCTGAAATCCTTCCTGATTTGGGCAGTGCGATCGAGAAGAATGGGTATAGACTAAATGAGGTTATGTTGTGACAGCTCAAAACTCTCCCGACGATCGCGGCACAACAGCAACCGAAATTCACCAACCATCCAAACGACAGTGGTATCTAGCGTTATGGTTTGCGTCGATTTCGGGGAATATAGCGATCGTCAACCGCACGAATATTGCCATCGCTGGAAATGTGCCGCAAAATAAATTGCGTGGGGCGATCGTACCATCAAAACCATTCGATCTCGACAAATATATCCAGACGATCGGCAGATGGGAAGACAGCAGCTCAAATCGGTGGGGGAGTATCTACCTTGGAAGAGGGAAGATTGTCGATCGACAATCGATCGCGAATCTGATACCCACACCAACCAGCAGTCAACCGACGACAATTATCCCATCATCCGGCCTAATCGCACCAAAAATCATCCCGAGCGATCGAGTCCAACCCGATAGCACTAGCTGGATCTTCAATGGTACCCCAGTCAACCATCTTACCACACCAGCATTTAGCCTCAGCACAGAATCAGGTTCCAACCGCAACCCCTCACAATCCCTCAATAGTACCCTCAATCTCGGCGGACAAACAACCGAAAGCACCGACAAAGCTGGAATTTACCACCTAGATTATCGAGGCACATTCAGCCAAATCCAAACCCTGAGACAATCGCGCCAAGTAGTGACAGACATCACCCAACCCAGTACCCTCATAGGATTTCGGGAACGTTTGACCCTAACTGCCGACTGTATCTTACCAGGTACACCCAAAAATGCCCAATGTAGCTACCTACCAGGCTTAGTCACCGATCGCCGTAGCATCAATAACAACCAACAACCGACGCGAATCGATTTACCCTCTCAGTTTGGAGAAATCGTCACCCCCGCCGCACTTGCCGCGATGAAACAACCAGGATTTGAAGCTGGTGCCAACGGGCAAAACTTGGGCATCGATCTCTATTTTCCCAATGCGGGGAGCCAACCAGGAAACAAACAATCCGATCGAACTATCATCGACAGGCGGGAAGAATTGCGTCAGACACCTGCGCTTGCTAGTGCGAGAATCCATCAAGCGATTAGAATTGGGGATCGAGAAGCAGCCATCGGGCGCACGATTCGGGGTAATGCGTACATCCAGGGCAACGATAATCTCGCCATCCTCGCTGGCTTCCAATTTGCAACTGAGAGCCTACCAGAGGCGATTCCTGCCCTCCCTCCAGCAACAGGGAAAACCTCGACAATCAATCGAAATCTGCTCAAAACGGCGGATTTAGCCCGGTTGCCCGAAAATAGCTTTACGCTCTACCATTATGGAATTGGGCGTGCGCCTCACGCGCCGACAAAGGTGGCTAAAATCACCGATATTCCTGCCGCGACGTATCAAGGCTGGTGGATTGGATTATCGCCTGTGACGAGTAGATCGCAAACCCGTCAATCTAGCGTACAATTGACTGGCCCGCAACAGATTGTTAGAGAGTTTGGGGTTGAGGGTGGAGGTGATGCGCCGAATGTGAATATTCGATCGATAGTTAATGGGGTGGCTTTCGATGCTAGGCAATTGCAAAATGTTTATCAGCAGGCATATGTGACGGCTTATCGGCAGGAGGCAACGATATATAGTCAGAGTAAACTTACCGAGACGACGAAATATTATCCCCACTTTAGTTATACGGGAAATATCACCAATAGCGATGCAGTATTTCGTTATTATGCTGGAGCGATCGTCGAGAATAATGGATTGCAGATCGATGGAGTCAAAAGTTATGCGGGATTAGATTATAGCAAAGTTACCGATCGAGGATTGAGTTATGGAATCGGGGGAACGATCTATACCAATCCCAATCCAGAATATCATAGTTATGCGATCGGTAATATCAGTCAAAAGATCGCCCTCAGCCCAAACAATAGTTTAAATTTAGGTGCTAGTATCAACTATGTCCCCGATGGGCAAATCACCGTCGATAAAACTCTATTTCAATCGACAAATAGTAGCGTTAATTTGGGAGCAAATCTCAACTTAGATCGGTTTAATTTTGGTATTGCTCAATCATTAGCGAGTCAGCTACCAAATTCGATTGCTGGCGCAGACGGCAAGCCGTTCGGCAATACTTTAGGGCTGAATTTATCAGTTGGAGTCAACGATAATTTAACTATTGCAGGATATTGGAAACCATGGAGTGAAGAGCAGATTCGCTCGCCTTATGGAATTAGTGCTAATTTGCGATTGGGTAAAGACCCCAATAGTCCGAGTTTGAGCTTGGGTTGGAATCAGAATATCACGGATTTTGGACGAGATGCCGGAAATCGATCGCTCCAACAGCAAGATAATATTTTCACCGTGTTATTTAAGCTAAAATAAGCTGTTTGACATTTTAGGAACACACAGTCGATCGAGATATCGTGTTGGATAATAGACTTATACTGCAAACAGCTAAATACTAGACTTTGCGAATCGATTTGCGAGGAGTCGGGGATCTGGAGTAATTCTAAAAAGTCCATATCTTAACCATTGCGAGTATATATTGCTGCTGGATAGCCAAAGCATATTGACTCATCCTTTCGTGAAGAATAAGATGTGTTGCTGAGGTAAAATACCATTAGTCTTTTGCCATTTTAATCCTACCGCACTCAATTCTTTTTCGACTTGTTTTTGGGTGACTTTATGGTGAGGCTTGATATTAATCTTTGGATCTTCACCTCGATATTCAACTAATACAACGCGCCCACCTGGTTTGAGTGCCGCGATAATTCCCGACATCATTTCTTGGGGATAACTCAACTCATGATAGACATCAACCATGATTGCCAAATCGATACTAGCTGGTGATAATCCGGCACTTTCTTCGGTGCCTAATTGTGGTTGAATATTAGAGATCTTTTGTCGATCGATCCGCTGATTCAAAAGTGCAATCATTTCTGGCTGAACATCGATCGATATTACCTTCCCTTGAGGTACCTGTCGAGCTAACAACTCCGAAATATATCCCGTACCCGCCCCAATATCCGCCACAACATCGGTCGATTTCAATTCCAATGCGGCGATCGTTTGCTCCGGTTGTTCCTCTGTAGCTCGCTCTGGGCGTTCGAGCCAATCCGCGCCTTCATGCCCCATTACCTGGGCAATTTCTCTACCCATATAAACCTTACCAGTACTATCAAAACTGGGTGGGCGATAACTATAAAATTTAGATTGGATTAGGGCAAAACTAGGTGAAGTTACAATTTGCCAACAAATGAGCAAAGTAATTGAGAGTTTGACAAAATTATTTATTAGCATAGACAGTGAGACGATCGATCGGAATATAATAATTGATTGTGAGCTGATTTACCAGAGTGTAACAATATTTTACCATATTTCGAGCAACTATGCATCAAGTAAAAGTTGTGCCACCCGATCGGAATTGGAGGTCGATCTATGGTAGATAAAGGTTCATACTTAAATATCCCATAAAAATAAATAAATTTTGGGATCTATTCCTATAGACTGATTATTTACTACAGATTATCGGTAAAGATCGGAGTAGCAAACATCAAAACGTTTGTAGACGTTTTTTCAGGAGTAAGTTTATGACTGCTACTCAATCCCGCATTTCTCAACTCGAAGCTTGTATCGAAGCCTGCCTGAAATGCCTCCAAGACTGTGAATTTTGTGCCACTGCTTGTCTGAATAGTGACATGGTACAGATGATGGCTAAGTGCATCAAAGCCTGCCGTGATTGCGCCGATCTTTGCGCTCTTTGTGCCCGATTTATGAGTCGCACTTCCGACTTACATATGGAACTGTGCGCGGTTTGTGCCGATGCTTGCGATCGCTGTGCTACTGAATGTGCCAAGCACGACCATGAGCATTGCCGCCGCTGTGCCGAATCTTGTCGTCGCTGCGCCGAATCTTGCCGTCAAATGTCGATGGCAATAGCTTAGTCAAGACTTACTTATCTAAAGTTTATTTATCCCGTTCAACTCTCTAGTGAAATAGAGAGTTGAACCTCAACAAAATACCTAATAATTATGACTGAATATCACAACCAAGCTAAATCTTCTGTCAATCGCAGAAGGTTAGCAAATCTAGCAACATTTTCACCGAAAATATGGAGAGGATGGCAATTCGATGAATGGCATGAATGGCATGAAAATGGATATGAATACTCTCAAAAATGCCGCTGATTTCGATAAAGAATTTCTGCGTCAGATGAGTGTCCACCACCAGATGGCAACCCAAATGAGTCAGATGGTGCTCAAGACGACCAAATCACCAGAAATTCGGACATTAGCTCAGTCGATTGTTAAAACTCAAACTGCCGAGATCGCTCAGATGCAACAATGGTACCAAAGTTGGTATAAATCTGACCTGCAAAATAGCACTTCAAATTAAAGTTTATTCACCCGCTTGACTCTCTAGTTGACTAGAGAGTTGAAAATAAGAATAAGTACATCTAGAACGCATTCATCGAAGTGCGAGCGAACAATGAATATCCAACTAAACATTCCTAACATGGCTTGCGCTGCCTGTGGCGAAACCATTACCAAGGCAGTAATCGCGATCGATCCCACAGCAACCGTACAAGCCGATCCCAAAACCAAGCAAGTCAAAATCGAGACTCAAGCCGCTCAAGCAACAATTGAAAGTGCAATTACAGCGGCTGGCTACCAAGTAGCTTAGAGGTTGTTTGAAAAGTTATTTTTAATACGCGCAATTGGTAGAATCGCCCCCCGATGATGCGGTTTCCACTCGGTAGGGGCAATTCATGAATTGCCCCTACCGAATGGAAACCATATCGTTGGCGTAGCCCACCGTAGGTAATCGCACTTTTCAAACAGCCTCTAAGATCTGATGCTAATTTAATTGCAAAGGAATGAAAAAATATGGAAGATCTAAATCTCAAGCTCAAAGGGATGAGTTGCGCCTCCTGTGCTAACAGCATTGAGAAAGCAATTCTTGGGGTGCCAGGGGTAGTCGAAGGTAACGTCAATTTTAGTATCGATCGAGCAACCGTGCGCTACGACCCCAAGCAGACTAATATTAATATCATCACCAAAGCCATTGTTGATGTTGGGTATGAGGCACAAATTATTCCCGCAGATCTGAGCATTGAAGATGATGCCGGAAATGTGCAGCAACAACGAGAAGAGCGAAATCTTCAGCGGAGAGTTTTAATCGGTGCAATTCTGAGTATCCTACTCGTCATCGGCAGCCTGAGCCATTTCAATCTCACCCTGCCATCCTTCCTCGCTCAACTGGAAAATCCCTGGGTACAGCTAGCTCTGGCATCACCCGTACAGTTTTGGGTGGGTAGGGAATTTCAAATATCGGCATGGAAGGCATTTCGTCATCGTACCGCTGATATGAATACCCTAATTGCGCTCGGCACGAGTATCGCTTTTTTCTATTCACTCTGGGTAACTCTAAACCCTAATTACTTTACAACCCAAGGATTATCAGCAGAAGTTTATTACGAAGCGACGGCGATGATTATCACTTTGACGCTGTTGGGGCGATGGCTAGAAAATCGTGCCAAAGGAGCCACGTCGTCAGCAATTCAGGCATTGATGGGATTGCAGGCAAAAACGGCGCGGGTGGTGCGGGATGGGAGAGAACTTGACATTCCGATCGCCGAAGTCGCCCTTGCAGATATTGTAGTAGTACGCCCTGGCGAAAAAATCCCCGTCGATGGTGAAGTGGTATCGGGATATTCCACGGTGGATGAATCGATGCTTACGGGTGAAAGTTTTCCGGTTGCCAAACAAGTTGGCGATGAAGTTGTCGGCGCAACGCTCAATAAAATGGGTAGCTTTCAGTTTCGAGCGACCAAAATCGGTAAAGATACTGCGCTGGCACAGATCGTCAAACTGGTGCAGCAAGCGCAAAATTCTAAAGCTCCGATTCAGAAGTTAGCCGATAATATCACGGGTTGGTTCGTTCCGGCAATTCTGGCGATCGCAGTTACCACTTTTGTCGTCTGGTTTCTAACGATCGGGAATTTCACTTTATCGATCGTCACAATGGTCGGTGTATTAATTATCGCTTGTCCCTGCGCTTTAGGTCTAGCAACGCCCACATCGGTAACTGTGGGCATCGGCAAGGGGGCAGAACATGGCATTTTGATTAAAGGAGCAGAAAGCCTCGAACTCGCCCGTCAAATCCAGACGATCGTACTAGATAAGACAGGTACCATTACTCAAGGTAAGCCAGTTGTCACCGATACTACCTCGATCCTGGATCTGATTCCTGGTAGTCTAGGTGTTGTAGATTCAGTGGTGTTATGGCGATCGATCGGTGCCTTAGAAAATAACTCCGAACATCCCCTAGCTGAAGCCTTATTGCAATATGCCCGCGATCGAATTAAAGGTGCCCAATTACCCACTGTCGAACAATTTGAAGCGATCGCTGGAAGTGGCGTTAAAGGTATTGTCGAAGGGCGGGAAATTTCGATCGGTACCCAACGCTGGTTCGATGAAATGAACATCAATTCCGCCGTATTCCAAACACAGAAAGAAGGCTGGGAAGATACCGGAAAAACGGTAGTATTCGTGGCGATCGATGGTCATTTGCAATCCGCGATCGCCGTAGCTGATACCGTCAAACCCACCTCGGCTCAAGCGATTCAAACCCTACAGAAAATGGGCATCGAAGTAGTGATGCTCACTGGTGATAACCAGCGTACTGCTAAAGCGATCGCCGATCGAGTCGGGATTACTCGTGTCTTAGCTGAAGTCCGCCCCGATCGAAAAGCGCAGACGATTCAGACTTTACAGCTCGATGAGAAGAAAGTTGTGGCAATGGTGGGAGACGGCATTAATGATGCCCCTGCACTTGCTCAGGCTGATGTCGGCATGGCGATCGGCACGGGTACAGATGTCGCGATCGCCGCAAGTGATATCACGCTGATTTCAGGGGACTTACAGGGCATTGTGACGGCAATTCGGCTCAGTCGTGCCACCATGCAAAATATTCAGCAGAATCTATTCTGGGCACTAGGCTATAACGTGCTGGGCATCCCGATCGCGGCAGGAATTCTGTTTCCAATTACGGGCTGGTTGCTCAATCCGGCGATCGCCGGAGCAGCAATGGCGTTTAGCTCGATTTCAGTTGTCCTCAATGCTTTAAGATTAAAAGGAGTGAAAATATGAAACTTGTAGCAATCTCAATTGGGGCAATACTCTCGATCTTTCCGATGGAGATGAGTGAGTCTCAAATGCAACACTCACCTACAGATCGCTCGTTTCAACCCATCGAGCAGCCTTTACCCGTCAAAGTCGGTGTAATCCTTGGTGGACTGACGCTGATTGGTGCCGAACTCTGGTGGTTTCTAGGACGCAAACAACAGAAACAACAAGCGACTCAAACTAATGGGGTGCAATCGGTATTAGTAACGGTTGATGGTGGTTATCGTCCAGATCGAGTTATTGTCAATAGTGGTGAACCTGTGCAGTTGTCATTCGATCGTTTGGATAGCAATTCTTGTCTAGATGAAGTGTTAATTCCTGATTTTGGGATTAGCACCCGTTTACCCGTCGGGCAAACAACAACTGTGGAATTTACACCAACTAAGGCAGGGGAATATACTTTTACTTGCGGGATGAGAATGTTTCGGGGAGTAATTGAGGTGGCATCGTAGCTGTGTTGTTTCTAGACTATCTGCGATTACCTAACGGTAGGCTGCGCCAACGATCTAACCTCGACCGCGATTAGGTTTACAGTCTACAAATCCAATCGATTCACTATCCAAATAACCAGCTAAAGCCATCTCTATCAACGCCTCAACTGGATAGTTAATTTCAGCCGATCGATCGATAAATGCTGTTCTAATCCGCTCTGGCAAATTTGCCAGGATCGCTTGAGCTGCGCTAGGTGTAAGTTGTTCTAAAGTCTGCGATTGCATAGCTTAACGCTCCATCGGAATTTTAACGTTATATGGCGGCTCGGTTGCTCTGAGCAAAATTGCTTCTAGTTCTAATAATAACGCTGAATTTCCCCATAGATCGAGTGTTTCAATTGCGATCCTCACATCGCTGGCAAGATAAAGATCGAGCCACGCCCAAGTAAATGCTTTGTGCCCCCCTTTAAACCGCGTACTCAGATTATTCGTCTTACCCAAATAGAGAAGTCCATCTGTACGGTGACGGATTGCATAAATACCAGCAACAGCAGGTAAATGGTTAAAATTTAGATCTATTTCCGAACATCTATCGAATTCTATGAATGCTAATCTGTCGAGAATTGCTCGCGCCTGTTGGTGGGAATTGGTCATGGAACAACCGAGCGATATCGACTAAATTTTAACATTAGCGGAAGGAAATATTTCTAAATAACTTGAAAGGTTAAATATATCTCTACCTATTGACTCGATCGATGGTATAGCAGGGGTCAGGGGTCAGGGTTCAGAGTTCAGAGTTCAGTTTGAGAAAGCTGACGCAATAATGGTTTGAGCACCTGCATCTGTCTCAACCGCCATGGCAACTGCTATATATTTTCACCACGCTCACATTTTAGTTAGTTACCTAGCGATCGATCGAACTATTGGTGCGTAACGGGATGGAAATGGAGGTGATAGTGAGAATTTTGGGTAGTTAGAGTGGGTGAATGTGGGTGGGAATGATCTTCGTCATCGTGAAGATGCTCGTGTTCGTGCCACAGCCCACCTTGGAAATCGGTGAGTTGCCAAGGCTTGAAAGCTAGATACACCAAAACTAATAATCCAGCACCGATTAAGCTAGTGTAGAAAAAATTATGCGTTGGCGAATTGCTACCCATCCAACCCGCCAATGGATAAGCTAATGCCCACCATAAATGACTCCAGGCAAAATGGGCACCATACACCCGCCCTTGAACTTCAACTGCAACTCGATCGGCTATTAACGTCTGAGTGGGCACATTTACCAGGGTTTGCCCGACTCCAGCGATCGCCCACAGCACCAATAATCCGCCCAAATTCACGAGATTGGCAGGTAATAACGCCAACGTAATCAGCACGGTGCCGATACTCGTCAATAAGATGGGGCTGAACTTGTGCGAGAAATTACCCAAACCGATGGATGCGATCGTTGCGCCGATCCCAAATGCCGCCATCACCCAACCATATTCAATTTTTCCAAAATGCAATACACCTTGAACATAACCGACAGTATTCACCAGAATTTCGGCACCTGCGATCGCCGCAACTAATTGTAGTGCCAGTGCATAGCGAATCGGCGGATCGAGGAACAGACAAACCGTCCCCAGCCGAATATCTTCTAGCGTTCGGTTAACGGTTCTAGCACTCTGTTGGTGCTGCACCATCAATTTTCCAGGCAGTGTCACAATTAGGATTGTCGCGATTAAAAAGGTGATGCCATCGAGAAAAAACACTTGTCTGGTACCCACAAATGCCGCAATACTGCCAGCTAAACCAGGCCCTAACACGCCTAAAAGCTGATAAGTGGAACTAGACAAGGCGATCGCCCCAGATCGCTCTGCTGCGGTCGTTACCAGTGGAATAGTGGCTGTATAAGTCGGCGCGAAGAACGCATAAAACACATTAAGCGATAACACGATCGCGTAAATTTGCCACACCTGAGTAACAAAAGGCAACAGACAGACGATCGCCATTCGTGCCAAGTGAGTTGTCACCATCAATTGCTTGCGGCTGGTTCGATCGGCAACTGCCCCAGCAATCGGCGACAATATGACAAACGCTGTCACCCGCAAGGTGAGTGCCCCAGCTAAAACCGTTCCCGCCCGATCTCCAGCCAACTCAAACGCCAACAATGCCAACCCCAACCAAGTCAGCGCGTCGCCTACAAGATTGATAGTTTGAGCCAGATACAATCTAGCAAAGATTGGATTGTTCAATCCTTGCAGCCAGTGGGGAAGTTGTTTCATGTCGATCGTTGGCGCAGCCTACGTTAGGTAATCGTTGATGTTTGACTCAGATTTACCATAAAGAGGGCGGGTATGAATCACCGCTCCGATGGATTTATTGTGGTGATTGGGGGTCGTTATTTCGATGCTCCGTTGCCTGCTTTGCCTCTCCAACAAGCTTGTGTTTTTTGGTTCTAGTTTTTGGAGTAGACTCAGACGGAAATTTTCGTGATTGTGCCTGGGATAATAAAGATGTGGCGAAAGAGATGGCTTCTTGGGCTGATTGCCCGCCTGCGATTTGGGCGATTTCGTCGCGGCGTTGGTGTTGGGAGTGGAGTTCTTGGATTTTGACGATCGTGCGTTGTGCGGTACTGGTTGAGGTACCATTAATAGTGGTCTTGGTAACGCAAAAATGTCGATCGGCCATCGCCGCAATTAGGGGTTGGTGGGTGACGCAGAGGACTTGATGAGATTGCCCTAGATGATGCAATTTGCCAGCTATGGCTTGAGCGACGGTACCCGATACACCTGCATCAATTTCATCAAAAATCAGGGTACCAATACCACCACTATCGGAGAAGCAGGCTTTGAGGGCGAGTAGAAAACGGCTCATTTCGCCGCCAGAGGCAGTTGTTGCCAGTGGTTGAAGGGGTTCGCCAGGATTATTGCTCAAGTGGAAGGCGATCGAGTCCGCACCTGTAGGGGTAGGATGTTGTGGTAGGATTTTGACCTGAAACTGGACTTTCTCCATTGCCAGAGGTTTGAGCTGATGAATCAATTGCAGCTCTAGATCTGTGGCGGCTTTGGAGCGGAGGGCGGTTAGTCGATCGCAGGCGAGTTGGAGTTCGACTTTGGCAGCATCGGATTGCTGTTCGAGCTGTTCGAGGGATGTTCCTGCCCCTGTGAGGGCGGTTAATTCGGTTTGGATAGATGTTTGATATTCGATCGCTTCCGTCAGGCTGGGGCCATATTTGCGGCAGATTAGTTTGAGATGGCGAATTCGCTCTTCGATTTCGGTGAGTCTGTCGGGATCTGCTTCTAGGGCATCTCCATAGTAGTTGATTTCCCGTGCGGCTTCGGTGACTTGGGCGAGGGCGAGACTGACGAGATCGAGGGTAGATTGGAGACTGGCATCGATTTCTACCATGTCGATGAGGGTAGCTTCGGCTTTGCCCAGAAGGTCGGCTACGGCGATCGCTTCTCCGGTATCATTTTGATAGAGTAATTGATAGACTTGATAGCTTTGTTGCTGAAGATCGACTACATGGGTAAGGCGTTGGCGTTCGTCTTCGAGCTGGAATGGTTCATCGGCGGTGGTAAGGTTGGCTTGGGTGAGTTCTTCGGCTTGGTATTGGAGTAAATCCAGTCGTTGGAGTCGTTGCTGCTCATTGTGTTGGCGATCGATCCAAGTTTGATAAGCTTGTTGATAATGATGATACGCGATCGCTGCCAATTCTCGCTGTTGGAGCAGAGGTGAGCCGCCATATAAATCGAGTAATTCTCGTTGGTGAGTAGTATTTGTCAGGCGCACCGTTTGCCCTTGAGCAGTGATTTCAATCAGCAGCTCCCGCAATTCTTGGATCAGATTTAGATTGCAGATTGCCCCATTTACCCGCAATCTCGATCGGAGATTATTAGTACCCTGCAAACTAAATTCTCGACTACAGACAATAGTTGAATCATCACTAAGATCGAATTCTCGATCGATCGCCCACTGTTGGACTCGATCGTTCGTCCGAAACGTACCTTCAATGATAGCCTTATCTGTCCCCGTGCGGATCGATCTGGCGGTAGCTTTACCACCGAGCACTAGGTCGATCGCGTCTAGTATAATCGATTTTCCCGCCCCAGTTTCCCCAGTCAATACATTTAATCCCGCCCCAAATTCTCGTTGCAACTCATCAATGAGGGCGAAGTTTTGAATGTGGAGAGAGAGGAGCATGGGAGGAGGGGGTGAGGGGGGGAGG
>JANMEL010000218.1:0-2171 GCA_031376885.1 Chamaesiphon sp. OTE_70b_metabat_96
CCCCGTCCCCCCGTCCCCCCGTCCCCCCGTCCCCCCATCCGCTACCACCCCTCCACCAGGATCTACCACACCTAATTCTGCAAAGGCTGCTAGTCTGAGCAGACAGGAATCACAGGTACCGCAGGGGATTTCATCGCCAGAATAGCACGACCAAGTTTGTGCCCAGGGAACGCCCAAACTGTTGCCCAGCTTGATGATTTCAGTTTTTTTGAGATCTATCAGCGGCGTGACAATTTCGATCGGTAATCCTGCTCTACCCTGCTTGGTACCTAGCTGAAATACCGATCGCATCGCCTCGATGTAGTCGGGGCGACAGTCAGGATAACCAGAATAATCGAGGGCATTGACCCCAATGTACACTCGGCTAGCATCAATGGCTTCCGCATAAGCAAGTGCAAAACTTAAAAAGATTGTATTGCGAGCGGGAACATAGGTAACCGGAATAGATTCTGACATCTCAGCAAGATCGCGATGTTGCGGCAGCGCAATTTCGGGATCTGTAAGCGCGGAACCGCCCCACAAGCGGAGATCGAAGCTTACCACTTGATGGGCAACAGTACCAGCCGCGATCGCGATCGTTTTAGCCGCTGCTAATTCTCGTCGATGGCGTTGCTGATAGTCAAAAGAGAGGGCATAACAATTGTAGCCTTCACTCCGAGCCAGATACAATACTGTCGAAGAATCTAAACCACCAGAGAGAAGGATAACTGCTTTCACGAGGAGAGTGAGGTGTGGAGAGTGTTCTAATTTTAACTGAGAATCGAATCCTCTCCACTCTCAAATAATAAGGAACATAAACAAAACTTTTTTGTTCTTTACAATCAGACCTGTTGTGATAGTATCGGAACTGTTACAGACGGATCGAAAAATACAAATAATATGGTTGAAATTTGGCAAGTTGTGACCTTTGACTCATCTTTTATGGTCGCGATCGTGTAAATATCAACCTAGTCAGTTGGGTTAACATCGTTAACCGTCCTGTAATGGTGGAGGAGTATATTTTAGAGTGAAAGATAGTATGTCAGGTACACAGTCGAACAAAGTGATTCAGCCCGGTTCACCTCAACCGCTGAAGATAGGATTGATTGGCATTGGCAATATGGGCAAACACCACGCACGGGTGTTGAGCTTGCTAAAAAATGTCAAACTAGTCGGCATCGCTGATGTCAATGTCGAACAGGGTTTGGAAGCCGCTAGTAAGTATAAAGCTAAATTTTATGAAGACTATCGCGACTTGATCCCACAAGTTGACGCTGTGTGCATTGCAGTCCCGACTAGATTACACTATGAAGTCGGGATTGCCTGTTTAGAGGCTGGAATCCACGTTCTGATCGAAAAACCGATCGCGGCTACTACTGAGGAAGCTGAAGCTCTAGTTAATGCTGCGGCTGAATCCCAGTGTATCCTTCAAGTTGGACACATCGAACGTTTCAATCCTGTGTTCCAAGAACTCAGCCAAGTGCTCAAAACTGAGAAAGTATTGGCTCTTGAAGCACACCGAATGAGTCCTTATTCCAACCGTGCTAATGATGTCTCTGTCGTGCTCGACTTGATGATTCATGACATCGATTTATTGCTAGAACTCGCTGGTGCGCCTGTTGTAGACTTGACTGCCAGTGGTAGCCGTTGCCCTGAGTCGAAGTATTTGGACTATGTGACGGCAACTCTAGGCTTTGCGAATGGTGTAGTCGCGACGCTGACGGCGAGTAAAGTTACTCATCGCAAAATGCGCCGGATTGCCGCTCACTGTCGTCACTCTCTCACTGAAGCAAATTTCCTCAATAACGAAATTTTGATTCATCGCCATAATGCTGACTTACTCAATGAGTATCATCAAGGCTTATATCGTCAAGATGGTCTGATTGAGAAAGTATATACCAGTAGTGTCGAACCGTTGTACGCAGAACTAGAGCATTTTGTCAACTGCGTTAGGTGTGGTAATGAGCCTTCTGTCGGTGGCGAGCAAGCACTCAAAGCTCTGCGCCTAGCGACATCGATCGAACAAATGGCTTTGGATGGTAAAGTGTGGAAACTATCCGATAAGTTGGGTGTAGCTTCACCGATCGAAGCCTTAACTGGAAACTAAACATCATGGAGCAATGCGACGGGTTCCATTGCTCTATCATTACCCAGTAGGTTGGGTTTCGATGTTGGTAGGTTGGGTTTCGATG
>JANMEL010000248.1:0-27768 GCA_031376885.1 Chamaesiphon sp. OTE_70b_metabat_96
AGGGGATAGGGGGTAGGGGATAGGGGATGGAGGGGGAGGGGGTGAGGGGATAGGGGGTGAGGGGATAGGGAGTGAGGGGGAGTGGATGGGCGGATGGGTGGATGGGGGGAATCTCATTACCCCTAATCTCTATTCCCTATCCCCTAATCCCTATCCCCTAATCCCTAATCCCTACCCCCTATCCCCGATCCCCTAACCCCTAAATCCGATACGCATTAACTTTAAACTTACCTACAGAAGCTTGAAGTTCTTGGGCGATGGTAACTGTTTGTTGGAGAGAGGTGGATACCAACTTTGAGGAGTCGGAGGTTTGCTCGGAAATTAGGGCGACTGCTGCCATATCTAGTTTCACTGCTTGAGAAGTAGCTACTTGATCGATCGTGGCGGTAGAAATCGATTGGAGGAAAGTGTCCATTTGATTGGATAAGGCGATAATCTGTTTGAGACTTGCCTTGGTTTCTTCCACTGATTGGGTACCCTCAACTACCTGACTAGTACTGAGTTCCATCGCCTGAGATACCTCGCTGGTTTCCCGTTGAATGGTTTCGACGATTTTCTCGATCTCCTTGGTAGCGGCGGCGGATTGTGCGGCTAGTTCCCCAACTTCTTCGGCTACGACGGCAAAACCGCGCCCTTCTTCACCCGCACGAGCAGCTTCAATACTGGCATTGATGGCGAGGAGATTGGTTTGGAGGGCGATTTGTTCGATCAGTCTACTCACCTTGGAAATCTGTTGAGAAGACTCACCCAAGCGTTTGACTTTTTTGGCAGTTTCGGCGATCGTTTCGCGTAGTTGAACGATACTATTTACTGTCCGTTCCATGGCTTGACCGCCAACTTCGGCAGTGGAAGCCGCAGATGTCGCTACAGTGGCCGCTTGACGGGCATCTGTAGCCACCGATTGGATCGAAATGGTAACTGTTTCGATTTTGGCCAAAGTCTCCTGAATCTGGTCTGTTTGCTTACTGGCGGCGGCGGTTAGTTGGCGAACTTCGATTTCATTTTCGCCGACTGAGCCGTTAACTTGAGTAGCGGCTTGTTTAACGTTGGTGACAATTTCGCGGAGATTCTCGATAATCGAGTTGAAGAAGTCGCCGACGATCGCGATTTCTCCTTCGCTGATTTCCGATCGCACTGTCAAGTCACCATCAGATGCACCCTCGATTTCCGTGAGGAGGCGGATCAATTCTTCTTGACGCGCTTCATTTTGGCGACTTTCTTTGTCTGCACGTTGGCGCGATCGATCGGCTTCATATTGACTCCGCTCCGTCGCTGCATAACCGCCTAAAGATAGACCGATCGGCACTGAGAACTCCTTCAGGTACTCGATTTCCGACGGCTGCCAGACATGTTTTTCGCTACAGTGGTGGGCGATTAGCAGTCCGAGTACCGTACTACCTTGCAGCAATGGCACAAATAAATTGGACTTAATTTCCAGCCTGTTGAGTAGCTCTTGATGTTCGGGATGATAATTATTCACCGTAATATCATCATTCACCACCGCTAAACCTTCGCGATATCCTGCCATCACCGCTTCGGGAATACAATCATCAGTGCCGCGATCGACGATCGGCAAACCTTCGATATAAGAATCAATCAATGCTTGGGGAATACAAGCATCTTGAATCTGAGCATCCAAAGCACTCGTAAATCCAGGTAAAATTGCTTCGCCGACGATATGCCCGCCATAGTTGGGAAAAAAGCGATAAATTACCAGTCGATCGACCTTGAGTTTGGCTCTTCCCTCCTCCAGAATATACCCTAGTGGAGTCGCCATTTCATCCGCAGTTGCCGATCGAGAGATATTCGCCAACAACTGTTCGCGCACAGCTTTATCTCGTTGTTTCGCAGCTTCGAGTTGCCCGCGCTCAGAGATGGAAAATCCACTCAAGGCGGTGGCGATAGGTTCGGCAAACTTGGTTAGATACGCCGTTTCCCACTCTTGCCACTCATGGGTTTGATAAGAGTGATGAGCGATTAATAATCCTAACAAATTGCCACTTTGGACGATCGGTACCACCAGATTTGCCTTAATTTGCAGCCGATCGAATAAGCTCATGTGATCGGGATGATAAGTAGCACCACTAACATCATTATTAGCTACCACTCGACCTTGGGCATAAGCATTCAAAAGTTCATCAGGAATGCAAGCATCCTGAATATTTTCGCCCAATGTAGACATCACCCCAGGTGCGATCGACTCTCCGGCAATATAGCCCCGATTGTCAGCATAAAACCGATACACCAAGACTCGATCCGCTTTGAGGATTTCTCTCGCCTCGATCAAAACCTGAGATAATGGATGCTCTAGATCCTGAACCTTGCGAGCGCGGGATACCTCCGCAAATAATTCATTCCGTTTGGCTCGCTCTGATTGCTCGTGCAACAATCCTTGAATTTGGTTGGACATCAAATTGATGTTCCCCGCCAATTGACCGATTTCATCCTCGCTGGTGACTGCCAACTGACTATTAAAATCTCCCTGCCCAATTCTTTCTACCACTCCAGCAGCGTCGGCGATCGGGCGAGTTGCTCTCTCGGCAAAGAATGTCGCCATCGCCACTGTAAACATTGCTGTCAAACCTGCTCCAGCAAGGATCGTCAGCAACAGCCCGCTCAAGGTCGCATCGGCTGCTGTCTGGTCGATCGAGGCAAACGCCGTCCACGGAAGCTGTGGCATCCCCTCTACCTTATCAAAAGGAGCCGCTGTAATCAGTTCGGTTTTGGAGCCAGATTGTTGTTCGATCAATCCGCCTTTTTCACGGGCGATCGTCAGACTGGGCTTTTCTGGATTACCTGCATAACCCTGAGTCGAACTGATGAAGATTTTCCCGCTCTGGCGATCGCCGATATGGTAGTCTCGGCTTTTAGTAGCAAAGCTTTTTAACGGTGCTTCCAATAGTTCGACGGGCGTTCTACTCCGAATCACACCGATAATTTGACCAGTTGTGAGATCTTTGATCGGTGCAGCAAAGAAGATAGATATTTTCCCCGTATATCGACTGGGTTCTGGGGCGGAAATAACTGTGCCACCAGTTTTCAAAGCATCTTGAAAGTATTGTCGATTGAGATGATTGATTTTGGTTAATGCTTCGCCTTTGCTTTGAGCGATGAGATTTCCTTTGATATCAAAGGCTGCAATACTATCGTATACCTGATAAGCGGCGACGTATCGATCTAATAATTTGCCCTTGACATCCGCTGTAACGGTTGTGGATAATTTTGGGTCGGCAAAAATTGGTTGTGCTGCCAAAATTTCGATATCCCCATTGCGCTCGAACACAAAGCGATTGAGTTTATCGGCGATCTCTTTTGCCCGATCTTGTTGTGTTTGTTCGGTTTGTTGACGGAGAGCTGTATTGATTTGGAGATAGCTAAGTGTCCCAATTGCCGCGATGGGCGCAATTCCCAGGGCGATCGCTAGCAAAGTAGCTTTGGTTTTGAAACTCAACCGATTCCATTTCGATTTACCCGCCGATTCATTACTAGAAAATTGAGAAATCCGATTGAAAGGATTGGATTGAAATAAGTTGCTATACTGACTCATGATTGGTAGATGCTAGAGGGTACGAAATAATAGTTAAAATAATTTAGGCGGCAATAGATTGTGAAGCAGAATTTGTCAGAACTTGAGCATTGATAATTGCTTGAGAGTCCAAAACTAGGAGTATTTCCTGCTCTTGCAGAATCCAGCCTTGTAAATAGGGTGTCAAAGCAGGATCGAAATTACCGATCGGCGATTTGATGTCAGTGCGATCGAATCTCACCACACCTTGAATCTCCTGCACTGCCACCGCCAAAGGAGTTTCATCGACTTTGAACAACACCACATCATAACTTTGACGATGACGCTCTAGTGGCTTCAAACCGAGAATTTCCGGCAAATCGACCAACCACAGTAAACTACTCCGACGATTGAATAAACCGAGTATCGGTGAAGCCAAATTGGGAATGACTGAGATCCGACCGATCGGTAGTACTATCGCTTCCTGTGTATGGGGCATCGCTACTACCGCTTGAGTTTGTTCATCCAGCCGAAACTTTAGAAACATCTCTCCAGTAGTTTTGGTCGATCGTCGTTTTGGTAATGGAGTCATGAGGAGGGGTCAGGGGCGTGCACTGAGCGTAGTCGAAGTGTCAGGGGTCAGGGGTCAGGGGTGTGGGGGGGGAGAGGGGGGTAGGGGTCTGTAGGGGCGGGTTTATGAGATTACCTCCGGTAGGCTACGCCAACGATGACACTTCTACCAGGGATTCATTCAAACCCGCCCTCCTCACTAGCGATGTAGGGAGGGATGGTGAATGTATTATTTCCTCAATCCAAAACTTGTACTGTTGGCGTTAGCCTTGCCAAAGGCATTGCGTAGCCGAAGTATCCAAAATCCCTGAACCCTCATCCCTGAACCCTGACCCCTCAATTTGTAACAGATTTAACTGCTTGGATGATGTCTTCTTGAGAATAGGGTTTGGTGACATAGACATCTACGCCTTGTTTTTTTCCCCACAATTTATCTAGATTTTGACTGCGAGAAGTGCAGGCAATTACGGGTATTTTTTCGGTTTCAGGATTTTTTTTCAATAGTCTACAAAATTCAAATCCGTTCATTCCTTCCATTACCACATCTGTGATTACGGCATCGGGTTTTTCTTTATCAACTAAATCTAGGCCGTCTTTAGCATTATTTGCTGATACAACTTGATAGCCATTCTCCTTGAGGTAAAGAGTCATTAATTGCATTTCAGAGGGGGTGTCCTCGACGATCAGAATCTTAGTCATTTGTTCGATTTTCCTTTAGTTTTAAAATGTAAGCTAGATTTATTATTTCGTGACTTAGAGCGATCCTATTTTGGTTGGCGATATCAAATCCTAAATTTATCTAAATAATATTAAACATATAACTAGCGATCTTTAATTTTGTTCGGCCATCAGATGTTTGGAGACCATTTCAATTAGACCTGATTGGGTAAATGGCTTGGTCATATAGTCGGTAGAACCAGCCATTTTAGCTTTGGCTCGATCGATGATACCTGTATTTCCCGTCACCATGACAATGGGAGTCTTTTTAAAAGCGGGGTGCTTTCGCAACATCGAGCACAGCTTATAACCATCGATCGTCGGCATACCCACATCCAACAAAATAATGTCAGGATTGATCCGAATGATCTTCATCAAAGCAGTACCAGAATCGACGATCGGAAACACCTTAAAACTATCACTATCCAAAAATCGATTGATTTCCCGCAAAATTGTTGGACTATCATCGACGCAAGCAATCTTATAAGTTGCTTGAGTGGACTCGTTCGCAGGTGTTGTTGAGTCTGGATTACTTACAGCAGCAAGGGTAGCTGTGACAGATTGCTCTTTTTCATCAAAGCGATTTCGATCTTCATCACTTAGATATAACTGATGAATGCGATCGAATGGTGCTTGCGGTGGCCTCAATCCGACAATGCCGTTATTAATTAACCGATGTAGATTATTAGCAACAGTCAATTCTTCCTGTTTGAGCAGTAAAGATAATTGACGGAAGCTAAAACCGATCAAAATTTTGCTCAATTTGACCCGCATATCCGCAGTCAGCAGTGGATGAGCGGTATCGATCAGATATGGACGTTGATAGGGAGATTTGATACTTGGCTGTAATGATTGCCATGCCTGAAGATCTGTCTGACATTCTTTGGTGATGAATAAAAAATTACCACTCCACCAAATTGGGAATGTTGTCTCCCGCATCACCAAGCTACTGCTACCACTAGAAATTAGTAAATAGGATTGGAGCACCTCTTTGGTCATACTTTTGACCAAAGTACCTGCCATTTGCTCCGTAATATGTTCATGAGAAATCAACCATCGAATTGATTGATAGTCAGGGCTAGGGTATGTTGCTTCCGAACCCGCATCTTTCAACTGTTCGCGTAAATCGGTATAAACCTGATTACTAAGTTGATTTTGGCTCACTCGGCGCAAATGCTGCTCTAGTCGCTCGATCGGTTCGAGGGAATGATTAGCATAAAATAACTTACCCTCGTAGAAATATAGCAACCACACAACATCATTGCTGGTGACGCGCAAGCAACCTTTAGCTTGGGAACTAGCTAACTGTTCTAATAACTTAATTGGGTTTAACGCTCGTTCGATATCAGCAACGCTGCTAGAACCCTGGTTCATGACTAAATCTCATACTTGGTGGACGTATATTCGATCGGAAAGAAAACAGATGCAATGATTTTGATGTCGTGATGGATTAGGGCACTTGAGATGCTTAATCTACTCCTCCTTATCTTTCCCTGCCCAGATATCAAAAGCGACATTAGGGGATCCCAATTGTCAATCTTATCCACAAAACAATCAATAAATCTCCCTAACCCATACAGAATCGGGAGTTAGGGGATGATGAATGGTTCAGATCGCAGTAAAAGGAGGAACAGTGCCCGCCCTGGTTTCACCTGTAGGGGCAATTCATTAATTGCCCCTACAGGTGAAACCAGAATAAACGAAACCCTGATGCTAGATTTGTCAGCTAACTGGCTCGATCTCTGTAGAGCAACTTTTGCCGCTAAATGTGGAACTATAGCTAGTAACCCCTATTCCTACACCCTATCCCCTAATCTCCTATCCCTATCCCCTATCCCCTATCCCCTATCCCCTACTCTATGGCTACTTATTCTCCACTCCGATTGCGACGCAAAGTCGCCCAGCAAGCTGAAGTCAAAAAACGGCTGATTTTGTTCCGGCTTCAGGCAGAGACTTTCGCTCTGGCTCTCGATGATGTTGTCAAGGTGACGAAACTAGAATGCTTGTATGGTGATGATGCTGGTAAAGGGCTACTCTATACGACTTATCAAGGGCAAGAAATACCCGCCATTGATGTGAGCCAAACAATTTTTGGACAGTCGCCAACGATCTTATCTGGCTTGGATCGCCGATCGAACGGCTTGCCGTCTGCGCCAGCAATCGAGCCTAGTCTCGATGAGGTGAAATATGCGATCGTGCTTCGACGAGATCTTACCGATCGACTCATCGGGCTACCAATCGACTCACAGCCGAGTATTCAGTCGATGGCGATGTCGAGTTTTACGCAGATGCTCTCGATCGATGTGCTGGCAGAGCAGCTCACCAATATTCGGTGTGTGCGATTGAGATCCCAACTAGAAAATAGATCCTCAATTTATTTACTCGATACTTCCCTATTACTGGGGCTTTTGCCATAATCTGCTAAGATAGATGAACTATTTAGGCATGTACCCGTAACTCGATCGATGGCAAATCAGGCATGTATTTCGATCGGCATTAACCAGTACCAATTTTTCCAGCCCTTGGGCTATGGATCGGAAGATGCTATAGCGATCCACCATTTTTTTGTGGATGCGGCGGGCTGGGATCCCGCTCGATGTCTACTGCTTGCCGATACATCCCCTACCATCGACGATCGAGCCACCTATCCCGATCGCCAAAATATCCAGTCGTGGCTGAATGATTGGTGTCGGAATACACTTGTAGCCGGAGACCAATTGTGGTTGTTTTTTAGTGGGCATGGCATCAGCACAGGCGGGGAAGACTATCTAGTGCCGATCGATGGCAAAGCCGACGATCTCCTCAATACTTGCATCTCCCTGAGCCAACTATATCAACAATTGCAGAGCACTGGTGCCAATGTATTAATCTTTCTCGATGCTAACCGTGCCTCTGGAATCTCCCTCGGTGAAGGCATTGGCTCGATCGCCACACAACTTGCCCAAAAACATCAAATCCCGACTTTTCTCTCCTGTCAAAGTCATGAGTTTTCCCATGAAGCCGCCGGATTGGGGCATGGATTATTTACTACCTCCCTACTAGAAGCCCTAAATTATCATCCCGATCTGAATATTGAAATTCTCAATGAGTACATCAGTAGCAGACTACCAGAACTCAGCGAACACCACTGGAAACCCCTTCAAACCCTGGTGACGATCGTTCCTGATGGCATCTCTCCCTACCGCCCAATTTTCTCATCCACCACTCAAACTTCCCTCTCATCCCTGCCATTCCCCAAATTTGGCGACTCGCCGCCAACTCTACCCCAATTAGAAGATTACACCACAAGTTTCACCCCGCCACCCTCTACCTCATCAGCCAATCTGAATGTCTCCCCCATTCGGGCGATCTCCGCAATAACCCCCATCGAACCAGAGCAATCTAAATCTCCGCTACTGGCGATCGGCTTATTACTAATATTGCTAATTGGTGCAGGGGGAGGGATTTACGCTTTCCAATCCCTGTCAACGATCGATCGATCGAATGATAAACAAACACAACCAATTTAGTAGACTAGGGTATTGGGGATAGGGGATAGGGGATAGGGGATGGGAGATGTGGAATCAGATCCAAGGGCTTCTGGCGAGAAGCCCTTGGATCTTGAGTAATTTTAAAAAGTCCCGGGATCGGCTTTGAGCTGCTCCAAACTGAACCCTAACTCTGAATCCTGAGTAGGCACGATACACCCTAGCCCCCACAGATCCCTGCATCCTGAACCCTGAACCCTGAACCCTCACCCCAATGTCCAAACACCCCGATTATCTCCAGAAAATTCTCACTGCTACCGTCTATGATGTCGCGATCGAATCTCCCCTAGATCCCGCCCCGATCCTCTCCCACCGCCTGAATAATCAGATTTTGCTCAAACGGGAAGACATGCAACCTGTCTTCTCCTTCAAGCTGCGAGGGGCCTATAACAAGATGGCCAAACTCCAGCCGGAATTATTGGCGCGGGGGGTAATTGCGGCTTCAGCCGGAAATCACGCTCAAGGTGTCGCCCTCGGAGCCAAACGCCTGGGTACTACCGCAACGATCGTCATGCCGACGACTACACCCCAGATGAAAATCAATGCCGTCGCCGCCAGAGGTGCGGAGGTGATCTTGTGGGGGGATAGTTATGATGATGCCTATGCCCACGCTTGTGAGCTGGGGAAGGCGCGGGGATTGACCTTTATACATCCTTTTGACGATCCTGATGTGATCGCGGGGCAGGGGACGATCGGCATGGAGATCTTGCGTCAATATCAACAGCCGATTCATGCTATTTTTGTAGCGATCGGTGGCGGTGGTTTGATTGCGGGGATTGCGGCTTATGTCAAGCAATTGTATCCTCACACCAAAATTATCGGTGTGGAGCCAGTCGATGCCGATGCGATGTTTCGATCGCTCAAAGCCAAGAAACGTATTAAACTCGATCGAGTCGGTTTATTTGCTGATGGGGTGGCGGTGAAGGAGGTTGGGGTCGAAACTTTTCGGCTCTGTCGCAAGTATGTCGATGAGGTGATTTTGGTCGATACGGATGATATTTGTGCCGCGATTAAGGATGTATTTGAGGATACTCGATCGATTTTAGAGCCTGCTGGAGCATTGGCGATCGCTGGCGCAAAGGCTTATGTCGATCGCGAAAAAATTCAGGGTGAAACTTTGGTCGCCGTGGCTTGTGGCGCGAATATGAATTTTGACAGGCTGCGATTTGTGGCGGAGCGAGCGGAGGTAGGCGAACGTCGAGAGGCGATTTTGGCGGTGACTATTCCTGAAGAGCGAGGCAGTTTTCGCCGCTTTTGTAAGTGTTTGGGTACCCATAATTTGACCGAATTTAATTACCGGATGGGAAATGCTACCCAAGCACATATCTTTGTCGGCGTACAAGTCCAAAATCGGGCAGATACCACCACAATTATCGCCAAATTGACCTCGGAAGGCTTTCGCACTCTCGATCTCACTGATGATGAGATGGCCAAACTTCACCTCCGTCATCTGGTGGGCGGACGCTCTCCAGTGGCTCAAAACGAGCTGCTGTATCGGTTTGAGTTTCCCGAACGCACTGGCGCGATCGTCAAATTTCTCGATAGTATGAATCCTGATTGGAATATCAGTCTATTTCATTATCGCAATCATGGTGCCGATTATGGTCGCATCCTGATCGGGATTGAGGTACCACACTCAGAGATGGCAGCCTGGGATGATTTCATCGATCGTACTCCCTATCGCTACTGGGATGAGCGCATCAATCCCGCCTATGGATTATTTCTCAGCTAATCTTCAGGGGTCAGGGGTCAGGGGTCAGGGGGCAGGTTTCAGGGTTCAGGTTTTAGGTTTCAGGGTTCAGGTTTCAGGTTTCAGGTTTCAGCGGTACCCCCAGATCCGGGTTCTCGCATCACACAAGTACAGTAACTGCCCTTGCTCTGATATACTAGTAAGGCTGTGCCTATTTATAAATACTCCTATGGCAGTTCCTAAGAAGAAAACATCAAAATCCAAACGTGACAAACGCCGTGCCACTTGGCGCAACAAAGCAGCCATTCAAGCTAGAAAAGCACTCTCACTAGGTAAATCCGTTCTAACCGGACGATCGAATAGCTTTGTCTATCCTCAGCCTGAAGAAGAAACTGCTGAATAGTATAGCAGGGGTCAGGGGTCAGGGGTCAGGGATCGGGGGTCAGCAGACAGTGCGTTCGTCAGTTTGAGAAAGCTGATGCAAACCATGGTTTGAAGACTTGGATCTGTCTCATTCGCCCTGGCTACTGCCATCCAATATTCTGATGCCAAATCATGGACAGAAGAACGCTATAGTTAAGATGCAACATCTAGAGATTAAATCACTTTATCTCTGCCCTTCATTCTTGGTTTCATGTCTCCAACTGCGGAATTGGCGTTCGTATTCGTGCTGATCCTACTCAATGGCATCTTTGTGATGTCGGAGATGGCGATCGTTTCATCGCGGAAAATCCGGCTCAAACAACTAGAAGCTCAAGGAGATAATCGAGCGAAAATCGCCATAGAATTGACCCAAGATCCCGATCGCTTTTTGCCAACAGTTCAAGTCGGGATCACCCTAATGGCAATTTTGTCAGGAGCTAGGGGCGAAAGCGCAATTTCATCGCTGATCGCACCTTTATTAGCACAATGGCTACCGACCGAGTATAGCAAACCGATCGCCTCGACGATCGCGATCGCCACGATTACTTATCTGACGATCGTGATTGCCGAATTAGTACCAAAACAAATCGCCCTCAGTAATCCTGAAGCAATCGCTCGATATGTAGCCGAACCGATTGATAAAGTCGCCCGTCTATCTAAACCAATAATTTACGCATTGAGCAGTTCCACCAATTTTGTGGTCAAATTATTAGGGATTCGACGTTCGATCCAACCAGAAGTCACCGAAGAAGAAATCAAAGTGATGATCGGTGAGGCGGGAATGTTTGAGGAGTCAGAGCAGGATATGGTAGAAGGAGTATTGAGTCTGAGCGATCGCAAAATTGGCGCGTTGATGACTCCTCGCCCAGATATTACTTGGCTCAATCTCGAAGATTCGATCGCGATAACTCGGCAAAAGATCGTTGATAGCGAGTACTCCAGGTTGCCAGTTTGTGATGGAGAACTCGATGGGGTATTGGGTGTCATTCACATCGCGGATCTACTCTCCCAAATTCTCAATGGTGAAGAACTAAATCTCACCACCGCCTTACGTCAACCATTATTTATCCCTGAAACTACGCGGGGTTTAAGCGTATTAGAACAGTTTAGAGATTTTGGGACACATTTGGCGATCGTCGTGGATGAATATGGTGTCGTCAAAGGATTAGTCACCATGCACGATCTCCTAGAGTCAATCTTCGGCGATATTGCCGATCTCAATGAAGTACCCGAAGAGCCACAAATCATTGAGCGCGATGATGGTTCCTGGCTCCTAGATGGAATGCTCTCGATCGAAGATTTTCTCGAACTATTTGAACTCCCCGAAAGTGCGATCGAATCAGGCAATTATCACACTCTCGGTGGTTTTGCGCTGATGCAATTCGGCAAGATTCCCATTTCTGGCGATCGTTTTGTCTGGCTAAAGTGGAAATTTGAAATCGTCGATATGGATCGAAAGCGAGTGGATAAGATCATGGTTAGTGTCGCAGATGTTGTCGAAGAAACTTTGACAGAATAGTCTTCCTGAAAGATCGGGGATAGGGAATAGGGGATAGGGAATAGGGGATAGGGGATAGGGGGTAGGGGATAGGGACTAAATCACCTTACCACCCTACAGTTCGGCTTCTGCGAAGGCAGACGCTACGCGAACGCTCACTGACCGCCACCCTACCACCCTAACACCCTACCACCCTACTTCTTCGGTGGCCCTGCGGTGATGATTACAAATCGATCGGTTTGAATTAGCTCTTTGGCAACTAAATCGACTTGTTCTACAGTCACGGCTTGAATTTTCTTGGGAAACTCGGAGATTTCATTAGGGTTCAAACCGTAGATCGCATTGCCTAACGTCGCACCAGCGATTTCATCAGGGGAGGCGAGATCCACAGTGTAGTTACTGGAGATACTCCGTTTAGCGTTGGCTACTTCCGTTGCTAGCACCCCTTTTGTCTGCAAATCCTTCAGGAGTAGGATTGTGCTGTCGATCGCCTTTCGAGCGTCTTCTGGGGCTGTCTGCATGGAGATAACGAACGTACCTTGACGCTTGCCCGCAGCAAAACTACTATAAATCCCGTAAGTCAGACCTTGACGATCGCGAATTTCGGTACCTAGACGGCTAGAAAGGGTATCGCCACCGAGGATTTGATTGAGTACCAAGGCGGAGTAGTAGCGCGGATCTTGACGATCGATCGCTTTATTTCCCATCAGTGTAATCGATTGAGTTTTACCAGGCAAAGCGGGATTGAGCTGAATCGATGTAGCTGGTAGTTGAGCAGTAGGATATGTCAGCTTAATCGGTTTAGCCGTAGTTTTCCATTTGCCCAAAGTATTCTCTAATAAGCGTTTGGCATCAGTTACATTAAAGTCACCGACGATCGCCAACATCGTATTACTAGGGAGATAGTGTTGAGTGTAGAAAGTTTTCAGATCTTTGGTGGTGATGCTCTCTAGGGATGTAGCGGTGGGGAAATTGGTGAAGGGATGATTTTTGGGATAAATCGTCTGTTGAAACTTCTTCCGCGCCACACTAGCAGGGCTATCTAGTTCTAGTTTCAATCCAGTCAAGGCACGTTGACGAGTGAGCTTGAATTCTGTTTGGGGAAATTTAGCATTTTGGAGCACATCGCCCAAAGTTTGCAGGAGGATGGGGAAATCTTTGGCAAGTGCGCTACCACCGATACCCACGCCTTCGCGACTAGCTCCAAATCCCAAGCCTGCGCCGCGATTTTCTAGTGTTTTGGCGATTTGTAGGGCATTTTTGCTAGTGGTACCATTCATCAGATTTCCAGCAGTGAGGGTAGCTACTCCAGCTTTACTAGGGCTATCGTACTCTGTACCTGCTTGGATATTACCACTCAGGGATATTGTGGGGGTGCTAGAGTCTGGGAGTAAGAATACCCGCAATCCATTTTTGAGTTTGATCTCTTGGGGCAAGGATTGAGTCTGGCTGGTGGTATCTGGATCTAGGGGACTTAGGTATTTTGCTACTTCCGCAGGGTCTACAGGGGCACCTGGGGCATAATTACCGGATGTTTGTTTATCTCCTGTTCCTGGTGTGGATTTGGGATCGAGTTTGCTGGGTTGGAAATAACCGATGGTTTTGAGTTTTTCTTGGAGGTATGTTTTGGCTACCCGTTGAACATCGGCGGGGGTGACTCGCTCGACTCCAGCGAGATATTTATCGGTAAATTGATAGTCTCCGGTGCTGGTTTGATCGTTGCCTAGTTGTCTAGCTTGAGAGCCGATATCCCGATTACCGAGTAGGAAGCTAGCTTTTAGTTGGGTTTTGGCGCGGGAGATTTCAGTTTTCGTGACACCTTTGGACTGTAATATTTTAATCTGTCGATCGATCGCCGCTTCGAGCTTGGGCAGAGATTTGTCTAATTCGGCGACGGCGGATATTTCGTACCAACCATCACTGGCAAGATTGGCAGCACCAGCATCGATACTAGTCGCTATGCCTGTTTCGACGATCGATTGGTACATCCGCGAGCTACGCCCTTCGGCAAGAATCTGATTCATCACATCGATGGCGGGCACATCAGGATGGTTAGCCGAGGGTACTGGGTAGATACCGACCAAAATTTGAGTAGTACCTGGTTCTTTGAGGGTAATTCGTCGTTGAGGTGCTACGGCTAGTTGTGCTGGAGCGACGGGGGTTGCTTTTAGTTCGCGGCGGGGTACTTTCCCAAATGTAGCTTGGACTTTTGCCATCAGACTGGCGGTATCAAAATCGCCTACCACCACAAGGGTAGCATTATTGGGCGCGTAATAGGCATCATAATAATACTTTACCTGTTCGGTGGTAAATGTTTCGACATCTGCCTTAGTCCCACCAACAGTTAGCCCATATGGACTATTTGGAAAAGCTGCGCGTTTGACAGCACGTTCGAGTCGATAACCAGGGCTATTCTCGTATCCTTGCAACTCAGAAATCACGACGCGCTTTTCACCCGTGAGTTTTTCGGTATCGATCGTCGCATTTTGCATCCGATCGGCTTCTAATGTCAATACGCTGGTGAGTTTATTCTTTTCAACTGTATTGTAATAAGCTGTTTGATCGTAGCTAGTAAAAGCATTAAAACTACTACCCAAAGCCGAAAATAACCGCCCAAATTGAATCGGTCGATCTTTGGTGCCCTTGAATAGCATATGCTCCAACTGGTGGGCAATCCCATTTACCCCAGGAGCTTCATCTCGCGAACCGATCTTGTACCATACCTGTACCGTAACCACCGGAGCATTGTGGACTTCTTTTGTCAGCACCGTCAAGCCATTGGGCAAGACGATCTTCTTGACGTTTCCAGTCAGGCTGACAGTTTCAGTCGGTAAAGTACTGGTTTTACTTGGGTTCGACACAGGTTGTTTGGCAATTTCTGTAGCAGTCGATGGTGCTGTGAGCGGTTGATTTGGCTCAACTGTAGACATCGCTGTCAGGGGTGATGCCAAGACTGCACTCAGAAAGACACTAAATAGCAACATCCCAAACCGATACCGTCGCCACATCACCGAAAAATCCCTAATTTTCACCATATTTTCCTAAATATCTAGAGTCGATCGACTATTTATGATTGTAAGGCACTGCTATCTAAACTTAGCCTCTGAGTAATGAGTAAATCGGGGCGGGCAGTATAATTACTCCAGACTTTTGACAAGATCTGGTATAAAAAAAACCAAAACTATAGTGTAACTACTGTTGCTAGTGTAGTGATAATTCATGTTATAGTCCTGGTATTAGATTGTTCAATAATTAACTTTTGTTCCCTAAGTTAATCGATCCTAAATAATTTTCCTAATTTTTTAACCGCAAAGAGTAGGAAATCAAGATCTAGATTTTAATTTAGGATCGTCATAATCGATCGTCGTTGAGATAGTCTTGACGATTCTCTTTCTGCTGTTGGCTGTTAGCCTGCCGTAGGCACGGCAGACGCTCCGCGAACAGAGAGGCTACACCAACGAAAATCACGGTAAATTAACTGTCTAACTAAAATAAGAGGATCTGCTTGGTGCATTTTTACCGATGGGGAACCCTTGCGGCTGACTGCATCCGCTACTCGATCGCAAATAAAGATTATGAATATCAGTCAGAAAGTTGGGAAGATATACGAGCAAGCCAAAGATAGGTTTACCAAAGACTCTAGAAATAGTCAAGCAGCTCTGACTGGAATTGTTACTTTATCAGTTCGATTTATTTCGGTTGTATCTGGGCTACTATCGATTTCAATTATTGCTCGATACTTAGGCAAAGAACAACTAGGAATCTGGCTACTGCTGAGTACATTTATGAATTGGGTATCTCTTGCCGATTTTGGCTTGACGAATAGTCTAACTAATGTGTTAGCTACTGCCCTTGCCAAAGACGATCCACAGACATCCAAGCAGTCTGTTGCTAGTGCTTTTTTTCCGATGCTGGCACTGGGAATATTGCTATTGTCGAGTGTGCTCGGCTCATCTTTCTTCGTACCTTGGGAACAGATTCTACAGCTTAAACTATCAGCATCATTGCAACAAGATACTCGATCGGCGATCGCTGTTTGCATGTGTTTATTCGCGATCCGAATTCCCCTGTCTATTCCTAGATGTGTCTACAATGCTTATCAACAGGGCTATACATACCAATTGTGGATTGGCTTGGCTAATATACTATCCCTGATATCATTATTTGTTGCTCAATACTATCAGGCGAATCTACCTTGGTTGATCGGCACTTTTTTCGGTATGGTAATTATCGGCGATCTGTTGGCTGGCATCCAATTGTTCTATTTTCGACAGCCGTGGCTAAAACCAAGATTATCTAATTATAATCCAGTTTTATTCAAGGATTTAATCAAAGTTGGGTTTCAGTTTTGGATCGCCCAAATTTGTTCGATTTGTATCTTTCAAACCGATCTGATTATTATATCTCAGTTATTTGGGGCGATCGAAGTAGGTACCTATGGCGTACTGCTAAAACTATTTTCAACAATTGATGTTGTATCTTCATCATTTCTGCTTCCTTTATGGCCTGCTTATAGTGATGCCAAGGCAAGAGGGGATTATAAATGGATTAAGAAGACACTCCGAAATTCAATCTTTAGTGTGTCGATTTGGTCTGTTTCTGCTGGAGGATTATTAATAATATTTTCACCGATGCTGGTGAGATATTTGGTAGGTAAAGATGTATATATACCACCAGATTTACCGCTATATATGCTCTTGACTTATACTCTGATCTGTATTGGAAATTCTACTGCGATGCTGGTAAATGGATTGGGAGAATTAAAGTTCCAGTCATTTGTAGCCCCAATTTCTGCGATCGCCAATTTAGTACTGTCAATATCATTAGGCAAAGCAATCGGGCTTCAAGGGGTAACTTTGGCTACTGCCATATGTACATTTGTATTTTCAATTGTACTAGTCGGTGGTAATGGAATTTTGGTAATGAGACGAAGCGAACTAAAATCACGTATTGGATGAGATAATTTGTGGATATGAAAGTTACTTATGATTATCAAATATTTGCTGTCCAGGAATATGGAGGTATTTCTCGTTACTATCATGAGATATCATCACGGATAGCTCGAATGGAAGGCTTGGATGTGGGGATAATTTGTCCATTATATGTGAATGAATATTTTGATGAGTATGTCTCAAATTGTCAGATTCGTCAGGGGATTAAAATTGATAATATTCCCAAAACATATACTTTAAAACAAATTATTAATCAGGCGATTTCTAATTTAATCTTAAATCGATCTCATACTGATATCATCCATGAGACTTTATATTCACCCAGAATTATCGGCAATAAGCATCACAAAAGAGTAGTAACAGTTCACGATACGATCGATGAGAAATTCGCAGCTATTCGCGATCCTGGTGGAAAATTTGGTCGTGATAAAGCTCTCGCAGTGCAACGTGCCGATCGAGTTATTTGTGTGTCAGAAAGTACTCGTAAAGACATGCTAGAAATTCTAGATGTAGACGAGAAAAAAGTATCAACGATTTATGTTGCAGCTACCGCCAATCTCAGTCTTGGTAAAGACATTCAACAGATTCCAAATCTGAATCAGTCATATCTACTCTATGTGGGCACTAGAGTTGAATACAAGAACTTTGATGGTTTATTAACCGCTTATCATCATAGTCAAAAACTCAATCAAGATTTTCAACTAGTCTGTTTTGGTGGCGGTAGTTTTTCTAATGTAGAAAATGCCAAAATTGCCGACCTAAAATTGCAAGGTAAAGTTATTCAAGTCTCTGGTGATGATAATAAACTTGCCTATCTCTATCGTCACGCCACTGCATTTATTTATCCTTCCCTATATGAAGGTTTTGGGATCCCACCATTAGAAGCAATGGCTTTTGATTGCCCTGTCGTGTGTAGCAATACTAGTTCGATTCCCGAAGTAGTTGGCGATGCGGGTGAATATTTCGATCCATATAATGTAGAGCAAATAATTGATGCGATCGAGAAAGTAGTCTATTCCAATCATAGATCTAGCAATCTGAAAAAGCTAGGGCACGATCGAACTAAATTATTTTCCTGGGATTTATGCGCCCAACAAACAAGTGAAGTTTATCGATCGCTACTATAACGAAAATAAAAACCCCGACTTCTTGGAGAAGTCGGGGTTCTTAAATATCACTTCTAGCTAGTAACCTGAGTTCGATGATGTTATAGCCTGATCATCAAATTGAGTTTCTGAGTATCTTTGAGCAATAAACATTAACGATCGAAACAAGTCATTGAATAAATAATTCGCTCGGTATAAATATTTACAAGGGCGAATATGTTTAAAATATATAGTGCTAGTAATGTTAGCCCGATTGGAATTCTGGCGATCGACTGAGAATAGATAATATATATACTATTACACAGTGTAAGTGCTTTGTTCGCGATCGAAGATCGAATAAAAAATTATTATTTAACCATCGCTTAATCATTAATTAATTAATTAATTAATTAATTAATTAATTGTATATTGATATTACTTGGTTATCTAAAACACTGTTTATATTTAATTGCTACTTATCAAATAAAATGATTCATTTCATAATGATAACACATTTTATATATTGTGAGTAGAATCTAACATCTAAATTGTGATTCGCGATCGATAGTGTAAAAATCAATCTCGATAAATTCTTAACTAACCCATATGAAGTCATTTTCACGGCTAACTGGATCTAGCTTTCTAACCAAGTCGCTCTGTGGCTTTTTGGCAACCATATTTATTGGCAGTTTTTCATCGGTCTACGCGCAAACTGAGCCAAACCCAGTGCCGATCGATAGTACCGAAGCCCTTGCTATTGATGCCAAACTTTATGCCCAAGCTTATGGCGTATCGCAAGAAGAAGCGGTGAAGCGATTAAGTATTATGTTGGATATCAATAGCACAGTCGATGCTGCTGAGTCCGAGGAAGGTGATGATTTCGCCGGAAGCTATTTTGATAACAACGCCGGGCAATTTGCGGTAGTTGTCCGCACCAAAAAAGCCAGCAAACAGGATCGCATACTCATAAGAAAGGCGCGAGCCGCTGCTCAAGATCCCGCTACCAAAGCCAAGCGTCGCGCCGAGCGTCGTGCCGAGCGCAAAGCAATCCGCGCAAAACTCAAACTGACTGATGGCGAAGTTGAGCAGGCTGAGAATATCCTTGAGCAAGATGTTCAAGCACCACTGAAGTTTAAGGGCGGGGCGGCTAATGGTGTGCGGAGATTACAAGCCGCGATCGATGCGAGTGCCCAAAACTTTGCTGCTATTCCTGGCTTTCAGACTGCCTTTGTCGATAACAAGACAGGCGAAGTGGTGTTGATGGTCAATGCGACATCACCCGATGTGGTGTCGGCAGAAGCAGCGAAGTTTCTGAAGGTGCCCTATCGGATCGAATTAGTTCCAGGTGGTTTTGTTAACACTGCGCTGCGTGGTGGTCAGTTCAATAGTGTTGACGGTGTGCGCCACTGCATGACCTCCTTTGCCGCAAAACATAATACGACTGGTAAAACGGGGTTGGTCACTGCTGGACATTGCAAACCAAAAGCTGATAGGCAACCCGGAATTATGTCGCTGAACGATGGAGGCACTAGCCATGTGATGACGCAAGGCGCACCGCTCTATAATGACACCGCCGGCGATGTGATGTTTCTGTCGGGAACAGCGGCTGTTCCGCCAAAGGCTGTTGCCGAGTTTTACTATGACCGCACTGGCTCGGTGCGTTCAGTCACGGGCACAAGAAGCCGCGCCAGTACAACGGTTGGTAACGGCACCCTGACAACAGCGGGCACGAAACCGGGATCGTTTGTTTGTCACCTTGGCCAGCAAACGCTTGGCAGTAATACCCTTGTACAAAGTTGCGGCGAGGTTGTCTCAACTACAGCCACTAAATTCAACAGCCCAGGGATCAGCGGGTCGTTTGTGCTGGTACGCAACACTCAATCGGGTGCGGGCACGCTCCGAACAACAGGCGCAGGCACATTGCTGTGTTTTCAGGGGGACAGCGGCGGCCCGTGGTTCGCAGGCACTATCGCTTTTGGAGTTCAATCTTCCTGTGCGTGGGAAGGCGCAGTCAACGTTGGCCCTGTGGTATGGTCTACTTATACTAGCGTTGACGCTTTTCCTTCGATTGGAGTAACGATCCTTGTTAAATAATCTAAAAGTTATCGCTTTATTGCTGCTAGTCTCGGTACTTACCGCCTGTGACGGAACAACTGGCGGCGGTAATAGGTCTGTCAACATGCAAAGCAATAGCCCCCCCACAAGTACACCCAGCATCCCAACCGCCGAGGCTAAAACTCCTCCCCCCGCAACGGGCAAGGCTGTGCGCGTCGCCCGCTGGTCGGGAAATCCAAAGCTGAACAATGCGTTTGGACCTCTGCCTGTCCCGCTCGCTATCGTCAATAGTTGCCTCGTATCTAAGTTTAACGGTAGCTCTGCTGCAACGGTGCTGATTTTCCCCTATGACAGCGGCGTATGGGATGATGCAAAGCGAACCTTCACTTATCACGGCAAGGTAGTAAGAATGGGCGAAGGTATTACTATTTACGGGGAGTCAATCCAAAACCCCGATACGTTGAGACGCTATGGAAAATATGATGTTCCCGATTGTGGCATCAATAATTTTTTTCAGGTCTTTTAACCAATCGCGGCTCTGCACCTCGTCTCTTTCACATGAACATCTAGACACTATCGCTTTTGGAGTTCAATCTTCCTGTTCGTGGAGAGATCGCGTCAACGTTGGGCCTGTGGTATGGTCTACTTATACTAGCGTTGACGCTTTTCCTTCGATTGGAGTGACGATCCTTGTTAAATAACCAACTTTTCCGCGCCATGTTGCTGTCGCTCTCCTTGCTTACCCCGTGTCCCGCCGCAACTGGCGGCGATAATAGGTCGGTCAACATGCAAAGCAATAACCCACCCACAAACACACCCAGCATCCCAACAGCCGAGGCTAAAACTCCTCCCCCCGCAACGCGCAACGCTGTGCGCGTCGCCCGCTGGTCGCGAAATCCAAAACTGCCTACACCGGTTGCACTGCTGAATGGCACGCTCGCGATTGTTAACAATTGCCTGGTAGTGAAGCATAAGGATCTCAGTGCCACGGTGGTGGTTTTCCCCTATGGCAGAGGCGTATGGAATGATGCAAAGCGAACCTTCACTTATGAGGGCAAGGTGATAAGAATAGGCGAGCCTATCAGTTTTGGCGGCGGGTATCTCCAAAACCTCGATCGGTTGAAAGAGTATGGAAAATATGATGTTCCCGATTGTGGCATCAATGGTTTTTTTCAGGCCTCTTAACCAAGCGCGGCTGGTGCACCTCGTCTCTTTCATCTAAGTAAAATTATCTGTTTATAAAATCAGAAGCCCGATCTTTTTAAACAATCGGGCTTCTGGTATTCTTGAGAAATAGATCGAGATTTTAAACTCATCCAAATTTGATAAGACCAATCCAGCGATCGACCCACAACATATAAAACGATCGACTATTACCTTCAATCTAGTCAAGCATATCTAGTAGTATAATTAAACAGATCGAATATATCTGAAATCATGAAAAAAGTTCTAGCATTGGTAAGTGGATTGGTACTTTTATTTTCAACCTCGTTGGCGTACCTACCGGAGGTAATCGCACTGGCTGCACCCTCAACCCAAAAACCCAAAAGCTTCGCCCAATGGTGTAAGCAGAAAAAATCTGTCCCTGCCGATACTAGATATACCATCGATGTATTGTTAGGAGAAGCTGCTACCAAAGACTGTAAAAAAGCCGATACTGAACTGAGGAATTTGAGTATTCTCAACCTCCGAGACAAGAAAATCATCGATGTCCAGCCACTGGCGGGATTGACTAAATTGCACGATCTCGACCTCCAGGGGAATAAAATCATCAATGTCCAGCCACTGACGGGGTTGACTAATTTGGACGATCTCAACCTCCAGGGCAATAAAATCATTGATGTCCAGCCACTGGCGGGGTTGACTAAATTGAATTATCTCAACCTCCAGGACAATAAAATCATCAATCTCCAGCCACTGGCGGGGTTGACTAATTTGATTGGTCTCTCCCTCAACAACAATCAAATCATCGATATCCAGTCACTGGCGGCGTTGACTAAATTGAATTATCTCTACCTCGACAGCAATAAAATCATCAATGTCCAGCCACTGGCGGCGTTGACTAATTTGACTGCTCTCCGGCTCGACAGCAATAAAATCATCAATGTTCAGCCACTGGCGGCGTTGACTAATTTGAATTATCTCGACCTCGACAGCAATAAAATCATCGATGTCCAGCCACTGACGGGGTTGACTAAATTGACTTATTTCGTCCTCGGCAACAATCAAATCGCTGTAAAAACTTGCCCCGTAAAACCAGCAACTATCTGTAGATTCTAAGTAATAATCAGATCGGTAATATAAAATCTATAGCTAACTCAACTAGATTATCTGGCAGCTCTCTCACTAATAATCAAATAAGCGATCTAAAGCCTTTAGCTAATTTACCAAGATTATTTAGACTAGAAGGATCGGGCGATCGAGTAACTGAAAAAGATTGCCCATTTCCAAAACAATACTGCAACTTTGATATGAAAAAACAATGGGGTGGAGCGAAGTCATAATAAACGATCTAATTGATAGCTAACCATCTAATTCATCTAGATGCTCGGCTACTGTACAATAAAGATCGAAGATGTGTCTTGACGCTTTTCCTTCGATTGGAGTGACGATCCGTGCTAAATAACTATTCATGAATTGCCCCTACCGTCGGTTTCTAGGATTTAAGTTGAGGATTTAGTTGAAGTAGTTTCGCCAAGAGCAGCTCGAATCTTTTCGATCCGTTGACGATTTACACCTAAATCGGATTCACCCAAGCGAGAAGCAGATCGAACTTGAATTGTTTTGCTATCTTTGTCGAGATAGAACTCCACATCATCGACAAAACCCATCAATTTGCTTGTGGATTCTATATATAGATAATTATCGGTTTCCTTGACAATTTTATTATTTGGCATCCCTTGCAGTACCTGTTTCAATTTGGCGATCGTACTGGAATTATCGCCACTAAATTGAAGTGGTAAGATGGTATGCTCTGGATCGATCGCCGCTACCTGACTACTGACACAATTTGGCGTAGCAGGACAACCAGTTAATTTACCATTATTCACCCCGATATTCGTCGGTGGCGCACCTGCAAATACACGGTTGCTCACAAGCAAGAAGCCAATTACCACCAATAGAATAATATAGCTACCAATTTTTTTTAACGTTTCCATGAAGAATTAGTAATTCTGATAACTTGTGTAAGATGTGAGATTTTGGATTAAAGTCAAAACTTCTACTGTTATTAGTCTTGGGATTAAGGATTGGCTAATCCAAAATCCTTAATCCAAAATCCAAAATAACTAGTTATTAGGTTTAGCCTCTGGTAATAAACACTTGTCAGAATCGCAACCAGAAGGGCCAACTTCACCTGTAGCATTGCCTAGATCGTAGCGACTCAAAGCAGTATGAAATTCGGCTGTCTGTCTGCGGGCGATGACACCAACCATCATCTCATCAAAAGTCGCCTTATCGATCGGTTCAAATGGCAAGCGAGGGAAGGTTTGGTGGTCGTCAAACCGCGCTAATAGAGCCGCAGAGATATAACCCTCATCATCCCGAATCGCTTCAAATATCCGCTTACCGAGGGCATCTACCTCATGTTCGCGCAATTCGATCGTCGCACTGGTATTATGACGAACATAATGCTGTTGGACACCCATATAGAAATCCATCTGAGTCAACGCGCTAAACTGAGCGATATCGATCTTATCAGCTCCAGGCACATCCGCCCAAGATACCGCAACGGGAATCTCAATCAACCACTCAGTACACCGAGGATCGTAAGCATCATTGAGCAGATTACCATGCTCATCCTTATCCGACTGAGATGGAATCACACTATAACCGTAGTCGATGCAGGCAAGGGCTACAGGGTCATCTTTTCGGAAAGTGATCCGACGGATGAAACGTTGCGCTTTGGGGGGATGCCAGCCAGGAGAGGCTCCAGTCAGGAGAGATTTGGTGCCCGATGGTTGAACTGTGGTGCAGCGATTGGGGCGTTTGATGCCATGTTTGTCGCAGTAGTTCCATACAGTTTCTTCAACAATCTTGCGCCAAGTGTTGAGATACTCATGTTCTTTTTGCTTATAAGCGATACCAGCAGCAGTTGCTGGGCGACCTTCCGCCCACCATTGCAACCATTCCGCGCCAAAAGCATGGACGAAAAAGTCAAATAGTCCAGTAAATGATACTCCGACGATCGGATCTAATTCCCGACTATATTGATACCGTGGTTCTGTGAATTTGTGGTTGAGTAATACGGCTACAGCTAAAGCACTTGCGGTGAAGGCTTCTTCTTGTTCTTTATAGTTATTTGGATCTACCTGATTCAAATGTACCTCTCCGAGGTTACAGTGAAAGTTAGTACCGAGAATTTCCAATTTTGTTATCCCAAAGGCTTTTTATCCTCTGGTTCTACAGATTCTAAATTCTCTGTAGTTCGGCGTACATTTTCACTCAATATTTTTCATATATACTAAGTGCCCCGCACTCTTGGAGGTTTATATTCTGGATAAAGTTCCAGGTTCATCCTCTACGCTCTACGGTGTTAAAGGCTTTTTAAAGCCTTTAATTACCTCGGTATTAGCAGGTGAATATCCGATCGATACCCAACCATTTCACAGCTTTCACCGATTTTACGGGGTTTTTAATGTGAGGCAAAATTATCTACCACACGGATTCAATCCAAATCTCGACATCCGATGTTCTAGTTCTAGTTCGATTTCTCGATCTTCAGCAGATTCGGTAATATCTTTTGTCTGATTACTTATAGTAAATGTCATGTATCCTTAGCAGATCGAATAATTGACCAACCAAAATATCTAGCCATTCAAGTATTGATAAATACTCGATCGGTTAGCATAGGCGGCTAGTCAATTATCTTAGCACAATAATCGACATCTGAAAATTGGATATATTTATAGTCGATCGTTAGATCGACCATAAATTATTTACTTTATTTGACATTCATCGATCGGTTCTTGTTTTTATTTGCAACCAATAACTCTCGGAGATATCCTTTTGCTAGTTCTTGAGATCGATCGTACAAATTGATAAATTCCCGTTTCTTTTCGGACGTATCTAATAGATCGGCATTTGACCTTGCGACAGCTTCACCAGCCCATTGAATGGCACCTTCACCGGAATAATATTGCTTCTGAACTGCGGCAACACACTCTTCTAAAGTAGGTTTGTGATGGAAAACACGGGTATGGTTGGCCATACGCAATGAGTCGCGTTCTGGGTCAATTCTCCAGCTACCATTTTCGTCTTGTTGCCAGAGATTATCTTTGGCAGTTGCGCCTAATGTATCACTTGAATTAAATTGTCGCATACCAGCACTGTTATGAGCCAGTAATCCATCAACAATAAATTCATGATCGTCTTCAACTTCAATGTCAAAAGTTTCCGCAGTACCAGCAGGAATCACCGCAGTAACTTCTAAGGGTATCCAATGAGGGTTTACAGCATCTTCAGCGAGTAAAGCATCCCAATTAGCATCGCGATGACCAGTTCCTTTTGACGGAGCGATTAGGCGCGAAGGATGAGATTGAACTTGAGTCCGCCAGCCCGCTGCCGATGCTAATTGAATAAATTGATATGGCAAAGATAAACCATTCTTTTTGGCTTGACGAATGGTAAAGGTCGATCGAATCGCAAATTGATTGATTAAACCAACAGCGACAATCTGAGATTGTAATCCTTGGATATGAATCCAGTGACAACCTTCATATAACTTTTCACGTCCTGGTAGCTTTTTAGGCTGACGTTCATGAAGTGTTGTTGCTATACCCAAAGAGAGAGCTAAACGTTGTACTTCCCGTAGGAATTCAATTTTATTAGAATTTACTAGAACGTTCCGTGATGGTGTTCCGTCAGCGTCACTCAAACCCGCCAGGAATGCAGCACGAATTTCTCGATTTCCTCGCCATACAAATTCAGGAATAACTGGAATCGACCAAGGTTTCTTGTATTTTCCAAGTTCTTCCGCAAATTCTTTCCGGTAAACATTTATATTCCCATGAGTACCTTGAATACGAAGAGAAGGAGTATAGCCAATTGAAGTAAGAATACGAATTAACTTTTCTCCCAACTCGCCATAGATGCGTTGGGTAGACATTGCAAAAGCAACTTGCCCCCCACCGCCATTACGACGTTTGCATGATTCGATATCGGAATGACCATCTCCAATGTAGAATCCCACTAGCCAAGCCCAGTCTGTTGTAGCACAGGGCATCCCTTTTAAATGGGGAACAGAAAGTAATCTATCTCCTGGTTGCAATTCTCCAGCATACTTCCAAGTATATGATTTCAATCCATTGTAAACGGCGACACGGTGATTTGCAGTGCAGCGCAGGCGGGTTGCAGAGGTTATCACTTCAACCACATCCTGAACACCCTGAACAAATTTATTAGTAACTTGTTGGTACTCACCGGAAGAAGTTAATACTCGATCTCCGATGTTAATTTCCTCGATCGGCTTCATGCCATCAATCGCTGAAACCTTTGCCCCGTAAGCGATACAGCGTCTGATATTCCCTGCTACAATTGTAACTGCTGCTTCATCGATTAATAAACAACATTCAACAGAGTTTAATTGTCTCCCAATTGCCTTATTTAGTATCCCCGCACAGCGTCCATATAGTTCTAATAATCTAACTGGATTAGCGACACCGCCAAAGCCTTTGAGTTGTTCGCCTGCGGGACGAACATTGCTCAGATCTATGCTTACTTCTACTTCACCATTAAATCGATCGTCGCTGGATAGTTCCAATAACATTTTGTAGGAACCAACCCAACCTTGACGGCTATCACCGACGACGATCGTCGCTCTACCACCAGCAACTTCAAGGGTGCTTAATTCCTGACGTTGAGTCAGGGGAATCTTGCCAATCTCGCTAATAATTGTGACGGTTAATTGATTGGTGACGATCGGTAACTTGCCGATGAGATCGGGTTCTAAAATCGCTCCTGTACCACAACCCATCATCGCCAAATCCATCATTAGGGCAAAAGCCGACCAATCACAGACATTTGTACTAGTACAATTGTAGGCACCAGAAAAGTTTTGGGGTTGTTCGAGCCATTGGCTACCGCCTACCCACAGCCAACGTCCTGATGGCATCGCCTTGACTTGACGCTGCATTCGATCGATTACATCAGCTTCAGCGTCGGTTAATTTGCCTAACTTGACCAAGCCTTTGAGGGTACGGGTACAGACATCTTGCCATGTTTCGCGTCCATTGGCCGTGAAGCGACTGTAGGTACGAAAAAAGACCGGATTTGCCGTAGGTGCGGAAGCGGGAAAGTCTGAATTGTGTGTTACTGCGGTCGAAATCTCATCGCCGGAGGAAGATTCGGGACGAACTCGGCCAAGTTCTCTAACCATGAGTGAGATATGCTAATTTTGGAACAGAACTTAGTAATATACGGCATCAATCGGAGATAATCAACGTTGTCAAAATCCCCGACATACGCTAGTCACAGCGATCTAATCACCTCCGGTAGGCTCTGCCAACGACCTCAAATGGCGGATCGCCGATAGGTAGCAAATTGCCAAATTTCCGCAAAAGTCAGCACTCTAAACAATTTCACCCCATCTTAAAATTGAAATTAGATCGCTGGCCCAAAAAAAAATAACCACATTCCCCCGACATATAGGAACTCTCGCCCCACCCAGGTCGGGGCGGCGACGCGCGCCGGCCCGGAGGGCCCCCGGGCGCCGCGGGGGGGGGGGGGGGGGGGGGGGCGGGGGGGCGG
>JANMEL010000253.1:0-25888 GCA_031376885.1 Chamaesiphon sp. OTE_70b_metabat_96
GTAAATTGCAAAATTATCGATCGAGTGCAGTAATATCGGCTAATAAGGACAGTAGTGTTTGCCATTTTGAAGCTCCAAATCGATCGGCTAAGTCAGCTTGAACTTGCTCCCAGATGGGTATTGCTTCGGCTAATGCTGCGGATCCTCGATCGGTAAGCGATACAATTCTGACACGGCGATCTTCACCAACATCAATCTTTATCAATCCTTTGGTTGCCAAAAGTTTGAGATTTCGAGTCAAGGTGGTTTGATCTGTGAATAGCTGTTGAGCTAAAGTACCAATCGCCGTAGCTCCCATCAGATTAATTGCTACCAGCAGTGTAAATTGGCTGGATACCAACTCCACAGGGCGTAAAGCATCATTATAAGCCTGTGTCAGGATCCGCGATGCGCGACGGACGTGCAAACCCATACAGGTTAATGGCACCTGGTTGACTCTGGCAAGATTAGCGATCGAAGTTGGATCTAGCATAATATATGTATATACAACCAAGATCTAATTGTCAACCCCGATGCTTGAATCTTGCTGAGTTCGATCTCCCTGTGAGATTCACTTTACAAAACTTAGTAGATCTTAATCCAAATTAGGACTACAGGATTTAGATCGCCAAATAATTGACGCTAATCTCAAGAGGCTTGACGAATTGACAACCTTTGAGGTAGTATAGCCGTAGAGTATCGATAACTAGTTTGTCACTGTCCAGCGGAGTGTTGCCGTACAAATAAATATTCTTGAGGGTGAGTATTGCTTCACTGCAAGGGTTGTAAGAATTAATCTGGATCGGAGATCGCTCGGTCTAAAATTGTGTAACAAAATCATGTTTCAGGCGCAATGGTATCGATTGTGTTACGAAAAATTTCGACGAGGTTTAAAGGCTTTTTTGGTATCAGCGTCAAGCAAGCTCCAGATGCCTAATGTGCCGGAAAAGAAAAACACAATACTGCATACATATAACATCGAAATCGAGAAAGCCACCCACCACGACCAAGCTTTGAGCTGACGTAAGTGAAAAATCAACAATTCTAAGACGGCTCCAATTGTCAAGATGCCTGAAAGCAAGGATAAACTATGCGCCATTGAATGCCAATCAGCGATCGATAAATTCCCTTCTGGAATAGCATTTAAAATTCCATAGGGATTGCGAAGCAATAAGATAATCGAAATATATAAGTAGATGACGATACTGGTGTTCCAATGAGATTGTTGGAGTTTTTGCCAATAAGCGAGAATCCCAACAATGCCAACGATCGCGATCGTATCAAACCAAAAGTGCAAGTTAGCAGTCGGCACCGCAATACTCCCACTATTGAACACAAACATGAGCACCAACATACTAATCGGTACCGATCTCAAGCTCCAAATTGCCACTTTGAGAGAAATCGGGATTGTTGATGTGGTTTGTACTGTTAGCATCGATCTAAATAATTAATTTAATAAAGGAACCATTACTTTCAGCACACTCGGCGATTTCGCAAAGCGGAGGCTACGCCAACGAAGTCTAGATCGAGTGGAGTAATCGGTAAATTTTAGTTGTTATCTACTTAGTACATATCATAACAAATCAGTCCCATTTGCAATCGGCCAAAGTACTGGCACCAAACATTTTGTTTTGATGGGGCAAGTTTTGTTAGAGTGAAGAACGATCGCTGCTGAAGGCATAATAAAGATAATGGCTGGAAAACTTTTATTAGTAGATGACGAACCTGGTGTACGGGAAGCTGTTCAAGCTTACCTCGAAGATAGCGGCTATGAGGTGCGAACTGCAAGTAGTGCCAAGGATGCTTGGGAATTGCTACAGCAACAATTCCCAGATTTGGTCATTTCTGATGTGATGATGCCTCAAGTCGATGGCTATCAATTTCTCAAGCAAATGCGGGAAGATGTGCGATTTCAGGCAACACCCGTAATCTTTTTGACAGCACGGGGGATGAAAGCAGATCGAATTTCTGGCTATCAAGCAGGTTGCGATGCTTATCTATCCAAGCCTTTCGATCCTGATGAGCTAATCGCCATCGTCCAAAATCTACTCGAAAGACGTACGGCGGCGATGGCGGTTGTGTCTCAGAATCCCGAAATGGAAGGTATCGCCAAACAAATCGCCGCCGAATTGCGCGGGATGCTCCAACCGACTAGTGGAATTGTCAGAACTCCACCGCCAATTCGGATCGATCTTACTCCCCGCGAGCAAAGTGTACTCGATCTGGTGGCCGCCGGATTGATGAATAAAGAAATCGCGAAACAACTGGAAACCAGTGTGCGAAATGTGGAAAAATATGTCAGTCGTCTATTTGGCAAAACAGGCACTAACAGCCGCACTGAGTTGGTTCGGTACGCACTTGAGCATGGTTTGACAAATTAGGTCAAGTTGTGGTTCCATCTTGTGAGTCACCCTCGGTGGTGACGACAGGTTCGATCGATTTTGGTTCTGGATCGATCGAAGTGGAACTATTCTCGATCGGATCCGGTACTGCAACGATCGCTGGAGCGGGGATAATTTCGGCTTGGGGGCGTTCTGATGGGGCGGGTGGTTTGACAGGTTGTCCGAGAGGTTTCGATGGGCTTACAGGCGGTTTTAGCTGGAATGAGATCGAGGCTTTTTCTGCTTCGATGGGGGATGGGGAGACTGGCGGTTTGGCTGTGATTACTGGGGAGGGTTTGGGGTTTGGAGTTTTGGGAGCTATTGGCTTCAAACCTACTTGCTGTTGGATTTTACTGATGCTGGGAATCGGTGTTTGTTGGTTGCTAGGGACTAATTGACGACGAAGTTTGAGCGTTTGCCATGCCAACCAGCCGAGTAGAGCGACGCTGGCAGTTTGCCCGACTACGATACCACCAAAGCTTTGACGAGCATAGATCCAAAGTGTGAGCGCATAAAAAAAGCCTACCCCACTCCAAATAAAATCTTGTTTGCGATGAATTTCGGGAAAAAAGAAGGCGGCGATATACAATCCAACACTACCCGTACCTACCAAGACAGCCAAGATATATGCCAGCATGTTTTCAACCACTCCTGTGAGCCAATTTATTAGATTTATTTCAGCATCGCATATGTTGGGTGTTAGGGGATAGGGGATAGGGGATAGGGGATAGGGGATAGGGGATAGGCGCAAAGTCTAATATTTGGCCGTTGGCAGTATCGCAACAATTCGGGTTAGATTGGGCATGGGTTGGCAAAACCTAACCCACGCCTAACAATATCTTCTCGCCGAAAGTCGATTTAGATGTCCTAGACTGTTGCAGCACCAACAGCTACAGGCACTGGCAATAACTCCAGATTGGTGAAGTTAAACTCGGTTTTGGTAATTCCGTCAGCTACTGCTTCCTCAGTAATGCGTTGGCTCAAAAGTTGGAAATCTCCAACTTTTTGGTAATTGTCTTCAAATACGGTTTTGCCACCTTTTGCCGCACCAGTATCGGGATCTGCATACACCGAATCATAACGGTGAGAAAGATAACCCGCACCAGTATCATGACTGCTGAAGGTATGAATCGTCACCACAACACCATGAATCTTCCGCTGAACTAAACATACCTCATTGTTACGGAGTTTGTATCGATCGCCCTCAGATTTTCCTCCCATGAGAATTTCTACTGCGCCTGTCTCATCGGTTGCGCCATAGCTGAAAGTATTTTTGCCGTGGGTTTCTGCAAAAGTCCGACGTACACGGTGGATCGCAACTTCCCGTAATTGCCCGATAATCGAATTTCGGGCATCCTCATTATCGATACCCATTACCTCTGCACTCAGATTGGGGTTGACTTTGATGGTGCCGCTAAAAGTCTCATCGCCTTGTTGGAGGTTGACAGTGGCTGTGTAGCCAGGAAAAGACTTGTCCCAAGTATAGCGATTTTCGTAAGCAGCTTGAAATAGTTCTTGTGCCGATCTTGATTCTGTCATCTTGGCTAAATCGATTAGTTTGTCTTTAATCCTAGTTTAAAGATTTTGCGCTGATTTTCCCAGCAGTGCTCTAAAATAAGCATTAATCTGTTCGCATCAACCACCCGTGAAAGCCCAAAATTTAACAGTCTAGTTCAAAGCTAGTCGGACTAATAACGATAGATGAATACGATCGATCGAGATTCTCCATTATCAGATGCCCATCTTCAACCAACGATTGCCGCTTTTTCGATCGAACGTCAAGTCTCCACTCCAGAGGTAGAGTCGGCGATCTTTGATAAGGATCGAATTGCGGCGGGGTTACTATTATCTTTATCATTTTTGGTCGGTTGTACGATCGATGGTGTCAAAATCGAGAAAACAGGTCGAATTCATCCGCCGCGCAGAAATCAGGGATTGATTGATTTTAAGGTGACTTTTCGGTTGGCTAGTCAAGGTTTGGTTCATGTTGGGATTTGTGTATTGACAAATCCAGATCTAACTATGGCGATCGAAGAATGTCGGCGGTTGTTGGTGTACAAGGATTTTGGACTCGATCGACTCTGTATCATCCGTCACGGAGATTTTGCGACTAATATTTCTCAACTCCGAGGCTGTTTCTCAAAATTGTTATTACCCGACATTGGGGGTGTATTTATCTCGCTCACTCCTGATGATGTTTTGACTATTATCACCACGTTGTCAATATTTCAAAATAAGGAACAATACGGTGTGACAAATAAATCCATTTCGGCTTATTTAAAGCATCCAGATCCGATCGCTGCAAATTCTTTAGTTCGTCAAATCATCAAGCGAGTTAAGGTGAATTTTATCGAGTAGGCTGCTACTCACCAGTATTTCTTGCTGCGCTCAGGGTGTGTATTTAACACGGAGGCGATGCCCTGTTGGCGCAGCCTTGCCCTTGGCATTGCTTGTCGAAGGGTTCACAGAGTCATCACGGAGGAGCACGGAGGGAGATTCTGGAGTGAGTAATGATTGGGAGAGATTCCAGTTGGTATTAGCTTACAATTAATCGATTAAGTTTTGTTTTGCCCACAGTGCTGCTTGAGTACGATCGCGCAATTGGAGTTTATTTAAAACGTGAGTAACGTAGTTTTTGATCGTACCTTCGGTCAGATTCAAGTTACCCGCGATTTCTCGATTATTATAACCTTGACGAATTAATCGCAATACTTCTCGTTCGCGCAAACTAAGTTCGATGGGGGATTTAACGGCTAATAAGGGATTGATTTGAGCGAAAACTTTTGGTGCGATAGTTGGCCCTAATTGACTATAACCTTGTTGAAGAGATCGAATCGCGATCGCTAGTTGTTCGGAAGGAGTACTTTTGAGCAAATAGCCTAATGCACCAGCTTGGAGCGATTGCCAAATATATTCATCTTCGTCGAAAGTAGTTAACATTAAAATCCGCATCCAGGGGTAACGCTGATGAATAGTTTCGGTAGCCTCTACACCGTTACATAGAGGCATTCGGACATCCATCAAAATCACATCTGGCTGAAATTCGGTAGCCAGATCGATCGCTTCTAGACCATTTTGAGCTTGTGCAACTATACATAAATCCTCTTCTAAATTTAGTAATGTGGCTAAACCTTTCCGAAATAAATCTTGGTCATCAGCAATTAGTAGGTTTATCATTTAGAGACTAGAGGAATCGATAGAGAAATACAGCTACCAATAACGCTACTGCTTTTTATTTCCATTTGTCCGCCTAGTAATTGTGCTCTTTCGGTCATATTTCGCAGTCCAAAGCCTTGGTTGACTGCTGTCAGATCGAATCCATTGCCATTGTCTTTTAGTTCGATCGATAATCCCTCATCATCGTACCATCCCCTGAGAGATATTTCAGTAGCAGCCGAATGTTTTTGGATATTAGTCAAGCCTTCTTGTAAGATACAGTAAATCTGATGGCTGAGTTGAATTGGTAAAATGGGTAAGTCTAGCTGAATGTGAATATCAAAATGTGGTCGAAGCCTGCCGACTAATATTGGTAAGGATTGGTTGAGATCGATCGGTTCTTTGCGAATTTGTTGGACGGCTAGGCGGACATCTTGGAGACATTGAGTGGTGAGACTTTTAGCTCGATCGATTGCATCAAATGCAGCTAATGGTTCTCGTTGACGAAGTTTTTGGGCTAGTTCTAATTGAACATCTAAGGTGGTCAGACTATGCCCCAAAGCATCATGAATATCGCGAGAAATTCGTTTGCGTTCTAAGTCTGCGGTGAGTGTTTCGATCTCTTTTGTTAATATCTCTGCCCGCAGCCGACTACGCTGTTCGGATACAAATACATGACTTAATAAAACGCACAAAATACTAGTGCCCACATAGGAGTTAAAGTTAGCGATCGCTAATGTTTGAGCTGTCATATTCACCACCACTCCATTCTGTGCCGCATTAGCGATGATATTGGGGTAATTTAATATCAAGCCACTGATAAAAGCAATCCCACTAATTACCGCGATCCCGATGGCATTTTGGAGCGGTAGAAAAAGAGAGAACTTAACCACAGTCCAATAAAATAATATACCCGAACCATCACCAAGCACCTCGATCGCAATCATTACAAACATTGAAAGCAAGGCATATAAAGATCGAATATTTACCGATTTTTTTAGAGGAGTCGTACAACTGAGCAAGACTACTACCGCACAAAATATTGTAAAATATAAATTGTCCAAACTTTGTTTTAAAACAGATATATTAACCAAGTGCATGGCGATCGCTACCGCTAATAGAGTTAGTTCTATCCGCTGGATTGTCCTAAACATGGAATGAGTCGTTGGATCGAAAAAAATCATCTGTTCATACAGCCTTATCGCTAATTAGACAACCATCTTCCATCTGAATGATTCGATCGGCTACGTCCAAAATTCGATTATCATGAGTGACCATCAAAATCGTACAATTTTGCTCTTTGGCTAATTTTTGCATCAAGTTGACTACTTCTCGCCCAGACTTACTATCGAGAGCGGCGGTGGGTTCGTCGGCGAGGATGAGTTGGGGTTGACTGACGAGAGCGCGAGCGATGGCTACACGCTGTTTCTGACCGCCAGAAAGCAGATCGGGGTAGTAATTGGTGCGATCGCCCAAACCGACGGCGGTGAGGATGTTTACGGCGCGTGTTTGGCGATCTTTGATGTGGGGATGGAGTCTTAGGGGCATACTGACATTTTCCCAGGCGGTGAGGCTTTTGAGCAGGTTGTGTGCTTGGAAGATAAATCCGATTTGGCTGCGGGTTTTGACGAGTTGGGTTTGGCTGGCTCCGAGGAGTTCGGAGTCGAGGATTTTGAGGCTGCCTGTTTGCATCGATCGTAATGCGCCAATTAGGCTCAGGAGGGTGGTTTTACCGCTCCCTGAGGGGCCTGTGAGGATGACGATTTCTCCGGCGGCGATTTGGAGGTTGATGTTGGTTAGAACGGGGATTTGGAGGTTTCCTTTGCCGAAGGTGTGGTGGAGGTTTTGGATTTGAATTGTTGGCATGGTTGGTTAGTTTGTTAGTTTGGATCTTCTCACCCAGCCGTAGGGTGTGTTAGGCGGTAGCCGTAACGCACCACTTATCTGTAGAGAGTATCGTTTGGATTTTCTAGTGGTAAGAGAACCCCGATCTGGGGGTTCCGACCCCCAGACCCCCCGCTGGGAGGCAGGATGCCGCCTCCCAGACCCTCCTGCATACTTTTATTGGTTTGTGTTGGGCATGGCATATGCACTATAAATGACTTGTGGCTACGGGGAGGGTTTGGCTAGTATTTGCATCAAGTTGGTTTGTAAAAACTCCCCCCCTACAAATTTATTTGCCACATTCGATAATAAGTGAATGGTTTTAAGTACCAACTAAAGCGACAGATGGGCGATCGCATTCCATATAAATTCAGGTTTTTACAATCCAAAATCCAAAATCCAAAATCCAAAATCACATAATCAATAGAAAGCTAAAATACATCAGCAGGATCGGCGGCGCGGAGTTTATTTGAGGCGATCGCGGCGGAAATTAGGCACATGGCTAGGGTTAGAATGAATACGGTTAAGGCTAGATTTATGGTCATGATTAATTCTAGGCGGGTGAGATTTGTTAGTAATTGATACATGCCTAGTGTGGCGACAAATCCTGGGATGTAGCCGAGGATGGCGAGTAGGATTGCTTCTTGAAAGATGACGAGGAGGAGGGAGCGATTGGAATAACCGATCGCTTTTAAAGTTGCATATTCGGCGAGGTGGTCGCTGACATCGCTGTACAATACTTGATAGACGATCGCCACGCCGACAATAAATCCCATGAGTGCGCCGAAATTGAAGATGGTGCTGCTGGGATTTTCGTCTTGAAATTTTAGTTCTTTGGCTTGCAATTCTAGATGGGTGAGAACTTGAATTCCGGGGACGTTTTGCTCGATGCCACTTTTGAGGGCGACTAAATCGGTACCAGGTTTGACGCGAATGATGCCTAATGCTACTTGTTGGAGAGAACTAGATCCAAAGATTTCGGCGTAGGTGAGTTCGCTGGTGATGATATTACCTTCGCCGAGAAAGAATGAGGAGCCGAGATTGAATAAGCCATTAACTACTAGTTTGCGGTTATTTAACATGGCTGAAGCTGTGGATTTGGCTGTCATGTCTGCTAGAATTGGGCCTAATTCTGGACGAGATAATCGATCGAACAGAATTGTAAATGGTTCGCTCAAGTTGGACTGTTGTTGGTTGATTTCGGGTAGATCGAAGGCTTGAATCCGAGGATTGTAGGCAAAGACGCGGGTGGCATAGGAGATTGTTTCTTTGTTATAAGCCCAAGTGCCGATGTTGACGTACAATGGTTCGGCAGAAATAATTCCATCAAAAGCGGCAGCTTGATAAAGTCGGGTTCGATCGAATGTAGCCGCACTAATAAATTTTGCATCGGGATTCATCAGAAATAAATCGCCTTGTAGATGTTTGGGTAATAAAATCGCCCCACCACTAAATAGCTCGACAAACCCCAACTGCATAAAAATTAACACGTTAGCAAAGGCAATCCCCCCCATTGCTACACCCGTTCGTACTTTCTGATGAGATAATTGTGCCCAAGCTAATGGTCTTTCGATTTGGGCAAAAAGTTTCTTCATAGTTATATGCAAACCATATTTTATACTTAATAAAACTTAGCGGTTAAAATCGCCGAAGTGAGTTGCAAAACCCGCCGTCTTGAAAAGGTGGACTTTGCATCATGGGCAAGGATTTTAATCGGTGGCTAACCTGACTTATCCGAAGTGCGGAATGCAGTTTATAATGGCAAACGTACGCGCACTTGCATATTGGTTAGCTTGGCGACTTTAGGACTATCTGTGGGCGAGATTTTAATTTTAATACTTACCACTCTAGTTTCTTTATCTGTTGCTGGATTTGCACCGCCAGCATCCTGAGTTTGTTTGCGCCCAACTTGCAAACCAATTTGTTCTACAGTACCCTGCAATTCTCCGTTAAAACTTCCATATTCACTCGTAATTATGGCCGATTGATTCTGTTGAATTTTATTGACATCTATTTCAGCAATCTCTGCTACCACGTACATTTTATCTGTTTGAGCTAGTTCGACAATGCCTTGGGTTGTATTTACCTGTTCGCCGACGCGGGTATTAATTTTGAGGATTTGACCATCTACAGGTACTCGCACTTCGGCATCTTTTAGGATAGCTTGTTTTTGCTCGACGGCGATTTTAGCTTTTTCTAATTGTGCTTTGGCAATTTGAACATCTGAAGGACGAATTTCTCTAAGTTCGGCTAGTTTAGCTTGCTCTTGTTGAATTTCAGCAGTGAGAGTTGCAATCGATCGATTTAATTCGGCTTGCTTTTCTTTGACTGTCGATCGAATGGTTAATAGTTCGGTTTTTATCCGCCCCGATTGGGATCGAGTTTCTAGTTTCTTCTCTTCCAGATTTGCCCTAGCAGATGCTAAATCTTCGATCGCTTTATCTAATTGAGTCTTGGTATCGATACCGCGCTCTCGTGCGAAAGCTTGGGCAGAAGTTAGTTCTTCTTGAGCTTTATCCAATGCCGACTTACTAATTCCACCCGATTGATATAATGTCAATTTGCGCTGATATTCTGCTCGCGCATTTGTCAGTTTAGCTTCACTTCCGAGAGTATTATTACCCGACTGGTTGAATTGACTGCGACGACGATATTCAGCTTCGGCATTTGCGAGTTTTGCCTTCGCCGTCAATAAGCCGATCCCATCTCGATCGGATTGTACTTGACGTTGGTAATTTGCTTCCGCATTCCGCAATTGGGATTTCGCCCCAATCAAAGCCGCTTCTTGTTGCTTCCGCGTACTTGTCAATTGTGCTTGGAGCCGAACGATAACGGCATTCTGAGCGACGATTTGGGACTTTTTGACATCTCCATTACTCGCTCTGGCTAGCTCCACCTGACGCAATTTGACATCAGCTAGAGCATCCCGCAAATCTGCCTGTCGGCGATCGATCCCCTGTAAAATAGCAATCACCTGATTCTGCTTGACTCGATCGCCTTCCTTTATCAAAATTCGATCGACACGACTATCCTGAGCATTCGCCACAGAGAGCTTTATCACCTCTCCATCTGGCTGAATCCGCCCCAAAGCCACCACAGCATTAGGTTTCGCCGGAACGATCGGTACTGGTTTCTGCTGCGCTATTCCAGAAGCACAACCACTGAGCAGTATTACTACCCCACAAATTGTTAGAGTCAATAAAGGTTTCATGCTCCGAGGATAACTCACAATCTCGATCGATGACTACTCGCAAACGTCATACCTAATTTATGACTTTAGTCACATTGACTACTCACATCTTGCAACAGTGCCAACATGTTAGTCAGGTAAAAGCTCACAAAAGCGATTATCTGTTAACTTCAGATCGAACCCATCTTTTACTGATTCTAGTGTGAAATTATTATATGCCATGTAAATAAATTACCAATAAATTATGTTTTCTCTACTGGAAAGTCGATAGACTGCTCGCTTAACATCCACTTGAGAATACCAAGAATTTTTTGGACTGGCATCACAGCATAAGTAGTCAGATCGACAGTAACACTATTACCTTCTAATTTAAGAAATTGCCAAAATTTACCGCTAGTCACACAGCCATAAATAACTGGAATAGATTGCTCTTGACTTTGATTGTAAAGTTGTGCTGCCAGCATTTCGGCAACACATTGACCCAATCCAGTCTCTAGATCTCCTCGTTTAGCTTCCACTAGCATCAACACTGGAGTATCGATAGTCAATCGATTATCAGATCTGCTAAATAAGAAATCACAAAAGCCGTTCAAGCCTCGATCCTTGTCTACATTAAACTCTTCACCAGAAAATATTTGTACTCGTTCATTAGTAAGTCTTCTTGCTTCTAATAAAATCGGACTAACTAATATTTCAGATCTAGCTTTTTCAGTTCGAGCTGATTCGGCGATCGGTACCCAGCGATTGAGAACACTTAGGATATCTGGTGCTGGCTCTGCTGGAGGTAAATCCGCGCAGAAAGGATGGTCGCTTAACTTTAACTTAAATTGATTCTTGACAGAATCTAATGTGAAATTGTTGTATGCCATATTTAGTAAATCACCAGCAAACTACTTTAATTCTACGGGGGATTTCGACCAGAACTCCCAATCCGGTAAGCGCAAGGCGCAGGCTACGCCAACGGTTAAATAAATATCTTGTCTGATATTAGTACAGTCATTAGACTTCCTGTGAAAGTCAGGGGATAGAGGATAGAGAGAATCTTAGATAAAAACGATATTGAAAACGATCGTGCTTTTACTTTCGCAGGATGTCTATTTCAACCCGATCCAATCTTTGCTCACCTGACTCACCTTAGCGCGAAAAATCGCCCTATCCCCTTGCCTATAACCAACATACCGAACAATCGCCATTTCACCAGAACTAATATTACCTTCAATTAACTGATGCCACTGTGGATCGTAAACTATTTCTCTCCCAACTTCACCAATTACCGTCACCCCCCAACTAGCAATCAATAAATCGATCGATCTTGTCAAAGGAACTAACTTGACTGCCGGAAAATCTGGATTATCGATCGCCGCCTGTTTCGCCGTCGGAAAATAAGTAAGAAAAGACTCTAACATCTGCAAACTTCGATGCTGAAATTCAGCTTGCAAAGTTTCCCGTTGCTGTTCTAATTGATGCTGAAGATAACTATACTCTAGTTGAAGCCTTGCTACTTGTTGACGATCGGATTTATATGACGAATCACCAAATATTTCTAACAACTCGTCGATCGATATTTGCAATCCCTTGCTAATATTAACTAAATTCTGCCATCTTAGAGTAGCTATTTCACCCGATCGTAACCGATGAATCGTACTAGCAGAACATCCAGTAACCTCATACAATCGGCGAAAACTGGTGATACTCGATCGCCGCATCAATTCCCGTAGCTCTGGAGTTCGATCGATACTCATTCTACCTACGCGCCCTTCGCGTTCCCCACAAATAAACTAATTGAAAAAATTAGCCCCTCCGCGCCCTACCCTGCGGGAAGTCTGCGCCAACGCGTTAAAAAAATCCTGACTAAATGCTGCTCATTCTAGTGGAGTAGGGCGGGTTTGAATTACACTTCTAGTGCGATCGATCTGGATAGCATAAACCCGCCCATACGGGTTAATCGTGTGATTATTGCTCCAACAAACTCCGCAACATCCAAGCAGTTTTCTCATGAATTTGTAACCGCTGAGTCAACAAATCCGCAGTAGGTTCATCACTAGCCTTTTGCAAAATAGGAAAAATCGATCGAGCAGTGCGGCACACAGATTCTTGCCCTTCAACAAGCAGCTTAATCATGTCCTCAGCCTTGGGTACAGTCGTCGTCTCAGGAATAGAACTTAACTTAGCGTACTCTGTATAACTACCAGGCGCAGTAAAGCCCAGAGCGCGAATCCTCTCAGCAATTAGATCGACAGCTAAAGCCAACTCAGTATACTGGGTTTCAAACATCAAATGGAGAGTTTGAAACATTGGGCCAGTGACATTCCAGTGGAAGTAGTGAGTTTTGAGATATAAAGTATAAGTATCTGCCAAAAGTCGAGATAATCCAGCGGCGATTTCTTCACGAGTACCCGCTTCGATGCCAATATTGATTTGTACCATGACTAATTTGCTTACTTTTAAGGCTAGAAAATCTCAGTTTAGTTCTTCTATTCTATCCTTTTTAGGCTCGATCTCAGATCAGATTGGATCTATCGCAAATCACCGCAAATAACGTCACGAGGATTGTAATTCCCATTGCTAAAGCTGGATGTTGTCCTTGAGACATGGCAAAAGATGTAACTACTCCAGCTCCCACTGCTGCGGGGATAGCGGCATCGAACAAGGAATGTTGAGACTTACGGTTGTACATAGTTTTAGCTACTCGGCATGACCGATTACCAGGCATCGGCTAGCGATTTTTTAGTAAAGATTTCCTCGCAGTTTATCATTTTACTGTGGGTTGCCGATGAGCTTTATGAGATTATGCAATTAAAGTTGACACTTAGCTATCTTTCTTCATCAAATCGGGTTGATATGTAAATTTCTGTTTACCGATCGGTCGATTGACGGCGATCTACGATGGCATTCCAAATCCCGATTAACCAGTTTTCAATCTTGGCGACGATTCGATCGAGCCACGTTAATATTTTATTCAATGGCGATCGAGCATAACCGACATCTTCGGCAGTAGTATCGATCCAATCTGGGTAATACTCTAAATCTCGATCGGATTTGGGGGATAATTTACTTGAAATCCCACTAGAACGTGACTGACTGATTTTTGAGTCTGCCTTTATTATATCATATTTTCGCTCGATGGGGGTCAATTGAAATTCTTCAACAGATCGAACAATTTCACGACTATTGGGGATATACAGATAATCTCGATAATAACCCCACCAATGTTTGAGCCAATCGGGTTGAAGTTTGGTGAGGATATTTGGGGATTCGGGCGATATATCTAGATCTGATTCAAAGATAGGTGGAAGTTGAGGTAGATCTAGGTATTGATGGGTGGGGAAAAAGGCTCTATTCTCGACGGGAATGATATTGGCGATGAGTGTGTCTGGATAGGTAGATGGGGCAATTGTTTTGGTGGGAGCTGGTTGTTGTGGTTGAATGGGGGGAGTTTCCGGTGATGGTTGATGGCTGAAATTGTAGAGCCAGTTATTGAAACGATCTAATAAGCTTTCGGCGGGTGGATTCGTCTCGCTGGTGAGTAATAATTGAGATTTGCCTGGGAGGGTTTGGGTGGTTGGTGGCGACTTGAATGTAGATATTTGCCATCGCTCCCAAGTAGTAGCTAAATCGCTCCCAATCCGGCGGCGAATTTCTTGCTGTTGGGAAATTGTCAGGGTATCTATTAGTTGATTTTCGGTGGTAACGAGCACTATTTGACGATCGCTCAATCGAGAACTCAATCCGCGTATAGTTGGTTTGGCGGGGGTATAATTAATTTGTCCCTCGTCGAGAGTGGAATCAAGCTGAGCTAGATCGGCTCTATCGTCCGAAGAGCGATGGAATTCTACAATATTTGTACTTTTACCGTTGGTGTAGCGTCTACTGCGGAGAATCGAATCTAAGCCTCTAGAAATAAAATTCGATGGCGGTTGATGAGTTAAGGTAGATGCGGTGGTTGCTGTTGAAGAAATGTCAATTTCGTTGGAGGATCCGGTGGTTTCGATGAGAGCTAAAGCATCTTCGAGATCGATATTGGGAGTTGGTTGAAGAAGTTGGGGTTTTTGGCTTGATGAGGAAAGTTGGGGTTTGAGAATTTTGGTTGCTTGCGCCAAAATTTGGAGGGGATGGAGCAATATTTGCCCACTCCAAACTACTCTGACTTTTAGATGTCGCCAACCCTTGACGCAAGTGTCTTTCAACTGACTGGTGCGACTGCTAATAAAGCTAAAGACTCGGCTTTGGTAAGTTTGAGACATGACTAGCGAAATTATGGATAGTATCGATCGAGTTTCTGAGTCGTCTCTGCTTAAATCGGGCTTTCCGCCAACGATAGGTGGCATGGATTGAGTTAGATTGATATTTTAACCGATCGGGGCATGGATAGAGAAGGTATGTCACCCAGATCTAGGTACCAGGATGTGATGTTGTTGATTCGATTCGACACGATCGATTCTTTGGGAATTTGAAGATGTCAAAAATAGATCGTAACTTCTCAGTTTTGAATTCCCCCCAGTATTTTCAAAGTTGCATTTTGAGCTTTAGTTAATCCTTTAATTCTCCCCTTTGAATATCCCATATCTTGACAGATTGAATGGACTCGATCGAATCCCAAATGTCCGAAGTCGAGTCAGAGAAGCCTTTGGATCTTTACGCCGATCGATACGCCTGAATTACTTGCAAACTGCCACCAGCATATAAACAAGGCGCGGCATCAATTGTAAATCCCACCGCTCGGAGCATTTCCACCAGATCTGTCGCGATTAATTGCCAAGCAGACTCAGTTTCAAACAACCAGAAAAAAATCGTCAATCCAGGTACAAAAAAGGGATTGGTAGGTTGATGAAAATCCACCAAAGTAAATACCCCACCAGGCTTCAATACTCGATATACCCCAGCAAAAATCTGTTCCAACTGCGATCGAGTCATCTCGTGCATCGCCGCGCTAGTATGGACTAGATCGAATTCCCCCTCACCAAAAGGCAGATCTTCAGCCAACGCCTCCACATACTTAGCCATCGGCACATTTCGACGCGATCGAGCCAATGATAACGGCGAAATATCCAACCCAGTCACATCATGTGCATATTCCAACAGTACCCCCGTAACCTGTCCACTACCACAACAAAGATCGAGAATTTTGGAGTTGGGGTCGATCGTCAATCCAGCTAGAGCCAATCGCCGAAACCGATATTCACCACCAACCGCCAGCCCCGCCACCCGCGAAATGCTATCATACAACCACTGATACTGATAGCTCCAAGTCCTGAGAATCGTGCCCATAAGCTAAGTTTGAATAAATTTTTGCTAGAATACTTACATCTTGCACCAGTAACAAAATATTAGTAACCAGTGTAGCGCGGTCTTGTGCCCGCCCTGAATTATTGCAGGAATAGTACTTATGAATTGGTGCAAGATTTGAGAATATCCATAGATCGTAATCGATCGTCGAGACGTACATAGTTAAATTCAAATCCTCCAAACCACTATCAATAAAACTCAATAATTGTTAGCATTGGGGGAGAGCTTGCAACATATTTGGGAAATCAGAACCGTTATGGGTCGTTTAGGGGTGTTACTATTGAATTTGGGTGGGCCGGAGCAACTGTCTGATGTGCGTCCGTTCTTGTTTAACCTGTTTTCAGACCCCGAAATTATTCGGATTCCGATTGCTGCGCTCCAAAAACCCCTAGCGTGGATTATTTCTACCTCACGCGCCAAGAAATCCCAAGCAAATTACCAAAAGATTGGTGGTGGCTCACCTCTGCGGCGGATTACCGAAGAGCAAGCGCGAGCACTCGAACGTCAATTGCAAGCACAGGGCGAAGATGCCAAAGTATATATCGGGATGCGTTATTGGCACCCCTTTACCGAAGGTGCCCTCGCCGAAATTAAGCGAGACGAGATCGAGCAATTAGTTATTCTCCCCCTGTATCCCCAGTTTTCGATTAGTACTAGTGGTTCTAGTTTCCGATTAATTGAGAAAATCTGGCAAGAAAATCCTCAGCTACAACCGCCCCAATATACCGTCATCGCTGATTGGTATAAAGAGCCTGGTTATCTCCAAGCGATGACAGAACTTATCGCCACGGAAATCGATAAATGTCCCAATCCCGATCGAGCGCACGTCTTTTTCAGTGCTCACGGGGTTCCGGTGAGCTATATTGAGGAAGCTGGAGATCCCTATCAAGCGGAGATTGAGGAATGCACCAAGCTGGTGATGCAAACCTTGGGGCGCAAGAATGAGTACTCACTAGCTTATCAAAGTAAAGTCGGTCCGATCGAGTGGCTCCAACCCTATACTGAAGATGCGATCGTCGGGTTAGCAGCTCAAGGAGTTTCAGATCTAGTTGTCGTGCCGATTAGCTTTGTCTCAGAACATATCGAAACTCTGGAAGAAATCGACATCGAATACCGAGAAGTCGCCGAAGAAGCTGGCATCCACACCTTCAACAGGGTACCCGCGCTCGATACCAACCCTATTTTCATCCAAGCAATGGTAGATCTCGTCCTCAGAGCGGCAGCAGCCCCCAGTCTGGACATCGATACAGTCACCAAGATGAAGAAGAAAATCAAGATGTATCCTCAAGAGAAATGGGAAATGGGCTTGACAAATGCGGCGGAAGTCTGGAATGGACGACTAGCAATGCTGGGTTTCATCGGGATCGTTGTAGAATTAATTAGTGGTCGTGGGCCTTTGCATTTATTTGGAATCCTCTAGAGGCTAGGGAATAAGGAAAATCAAGTAGTTTAGTGTAATTAAAATCGCAATTAAGACTAGTATCAATTACATCTAATTTTCTAGAATAAAACCTAACCCCTAACCCCTAACCCCTATCCCCTATCCCCTAATGAACATCCAACGGTGGATTGCTCGACGTGAAAGTAAATGGCTAGAATTGGATGCTTTGCTACAGCGAGCAGAGAAACAGGGCATTAAAGCCTTGAATGCACAGGAAATTGTTACTCTAGCTAGTTTATATCGATCGGTCGCAGCAGATTTGGCACGGGCAAATACCAACCAAATTGGTCAAACGATCGTTTCAGAACTTCAAGCTTTGACTACTCGCGGCTATAGTCAGATTTATCGAGGTTCTCGACGACAAGAAATTCAGGGAATTTTAGATTTCTATCGCTGGGAATTGCCGCTGGTATTGCGTCAGACGTGGGGATATACGGCAATTGCCCTGATAATATTTTTAGTGGGTGCTTTAATTGCTTGGTGGTTTGCTTGGCAAGATGTCAGCTTTCTATCGTTGATGGTACCACAGGAGATGGTCGAGCAAGTCCGCGATCGACATCAATTATGGATGGGTTCGATTTTGGGGGTAGAACCTCTGGCTGCGAGTGGGATTGCGATGAATAATCTCAGCGTTGCTTTTCGGATGGTGGCGGGTGGTATTTTGGCTGGGTTATGGACGATTTACGCGCTGTTTTTTAATGGGTTATTAATTGGAGCTGTTGCGACATTGGTCGGCCAAAACGATCTAGGATATCAATTTTGGGCGTTTGTTTTTCCTCATGGTTCGTTGGAGTTACCAGCGATTTTTATTGCGGGTGGTGCTGGCTTATTGATTGCGCGAGGATTAGTTTTCCCAGGTCGATATCGACGGTGGGAAGCAATTCGGATCTATGGTTTACAAGCGGCTCAATTGGTAATGGGTATCGTACCGATGCTATTAATTGCGGGGGCGATCGAAGGTTTCTTATCTCCTCAACCAGCTATTCCCAGTCCAGTTAAATATCTACTCGGCACGAGTTTATTTATCCTATTAATTATGTACTCTTTGCGCCAAAAGGATTCGATTCTGCATAGTTAACTGTCAACAAAAAGCATATTGGGATTGCCCTGACCCCTGACCCCTGACCCCTCACTCCTGAACCCATGCCGATTCCCCCCAGTTGGATTGTTAAAAGTGGTCGATCGATTTGGACGCAGATCTGGCAATTGATGATGTCACAACTGGCTCCACCAAACCGCGAGGGTGAATATCAACGACCTCAAAGTGAATTCCGCGATCGAATTACAGTTGATGGGATCTATCCTCCAATGGCAAATCGCTATCGATTGTATGTCGGTTGGAGTTGTCCGTGGGCGCATCGAACTTTGGTAGTCAGGGCGTTGAAAGGATTGGCAGGCGCGATCGATATTACCATCCTCGAAGCTGATGCTAATGCGGGCGGGTGGGTTTTGCCAGATTCAGAAGCTGCTTGTCATACTTTGAGAGATTTATATCGACTTGCCAAACCCGAATATATGGGTAGAGCGACGGTGCCATTATTGTGGGATACACAGACTAAATCGATCGTCAATAATGAGAGCGCGGAGATAATCGAGATCCTCAACTCTGAGTTTAATCAATTTGCCCAATCGACACTAGATCTCGCCCCAAATGAGCTACAAGGGTCGATCGATCGCTGGAATGATGTTGTGTACCAAACGGTGAATAATGGGGTCTACCGGTGCGGTTTTGCCCAAACTCAGATGGCATACGATCGCGCTCATACTGAGTTGTTTGACACACTCGATCGGCTCGACAATTTACTCGCCACCCAAAGTTATCTGTGTGGAGATCGCCCCACACTCGCCGATGTTCGGCTGTTTACGACTCTGATTCGGTTCGATTTGGTTTATTACACCCTCTTCAAATGCAATCGGCGACGGATTCAGGATTACCCCCATTTACGAGTCTATCTGAGGGACTTTTACCATCTCCCTGATGTATCAGCTACATGTAATTTTCCAGCCATCCTCCAAGATTATTACGGAAATCTCTTCCCGCTCAATCCTGGAGGAATTATTCCTCAGTTGCCGGATTTGGCTTACTTGGAGTAGGGGGGAGGGGGAGAGGGTGGGTTTGAAATCTACACGCCGATATCTCTGGTGGGGAGGGCGGGTTTGAAATCTACCTGCCGATATCTCTGGTGGGGAGGGCGGGTTTGAACGAATCTCTGGTAGAATCATCATCGACTTCATAAACCCGCCCCTACAAATCCGCGTCACCCCCTCACCCACTCCCCCCCTCACCCCTCACCCCTCACCCCTCACCCCTAACTCAGTTGTCGAATAATTTGGGCGTGTTGGCGATCGTCGCGGGGAAATTGACGGAGGCCCATTTTGGCGTATTCTAGAGCAGAGTAGCTATCGTGTCCACCTGCGGAAGCTTGAGTATTGGCACCTGCATTGATGAGTAGTTGGCAGATTGCCTCATAGCCTGCATAAGCGGCACTAGCAAGGGGTGTAAAGCCAGATCGATCGCTCAAATTGACATTAGCTCCAGCTTGAATCAGGAGCGCGACGATCTGAGTATGCCCTGCGGCGGCGGCACTACCAAGGGCATCACCGCGATCGAGATCGAGATTTACATTAGCTAATAAGAGAGATTTTACCCGCTCGAGATTACCACCACGAGCAGCTTGAATCAGTTGGATCGATTCCAAACCTTCAGTTGAGGCTCCCGCTTGGAGTAAGAGATTGAACATCGGATAATTTTCAGTAGCGGCTACCAGGGTAAGTACAGTATGACCGCGATCGTCCCGCAGATCTAGATTGGCACCAGCCGCGATCGTAATTTCGACACAAGCTCGATAACCAGAGCCAGCCACCGCTGCATACATCATCGCTGTTTTGCCCTTGGCACCTTGTAGATCTACATCAGCACCAGCAGCAATCAGCAACTTGGCGATCTCAGCGCGGTTGCTAGCAAAAAAACTGCTAGCCGCAAACATCAATGCACTCATCCCATAACCCAACCCATCATCGCCATCGCTGAGTAGATTGGGATTTGCATTAGCTTCTAACAAAATTTTGACAATCGATCGATGTCCATAGTAAGCTGCTGCCATTAGTGCATTATGGCCCAGAGCACCGATCGCATCAATTTCGACACCGACTTCAATCGCTCTGCGGACTTCATCGGAGTTTCCCGATGTCGCCATACTGATGAATTTCTCCACCAGTTGATTTTGTTCGCGCATCAGGCGATTCTGGGTAGATGAAAGCAAGTGTTCGCCATCTCGATTGGCGCACAGTCGGATCGCTGTATTGACTAATGGGTATAGGTATTGATAAATATCTCTTTCTCCACATTTGGCTGCGAGCAAAATTGGTGTCTCACCACGACTCCAGACATTGACATTGGCACCAGCAGTGACGAATAATTGGACGATCGAGCGGTGACCATTTTTAATCGCTGCGAGTAAAGCTGTCCAACCATCGGCAGCAACAGGAGCATTGATGTCAACTTTTGATGATAGCAGTAGATCGATCGTTTCTGGATCGCCTTGTTCGGCGGCTAAACCTAGTGCGGTAGTTGAAGTACTGCCGTTGTGAGGATTGGCTCCAGCATCTAATAATAGCTTGACAATATCCACATGTCCCCGTTCGATCGCCATTCCCAAGGGAGAATAACCTAGATCCCAATCATAGCTGTCTAGGTTAGTCATCCCGATTAGGAGCTGTTTTGTCAATTCGATATCTCCAGCCATAATTGCGGCGAGGAGCGAAGTAGTGGGGGTATTTCGATCGGGTACTGGGGTATATCCAGATCGACTAATCCGATCGTACTGATAGAGATCCAGTTTGGATTCTAGTTCCAAATTGTCGGCGGTATGGTATGATTCTGGCTGACTGATGAGCGGCGATATTTGCCGATCGAGTAATATACTTATCTGGGAATGGTGTGTTGGATCTGGATCGATTAGTTCGGCTGAATGTAGATCGTCGAGATCGATCGCATAAGTTGCGCCTGGATCGTAGTTACTATCATCAAAGTCATCAGTACCATCGAACATCTCATCATCCAAGTCAAAATTGATGTCTTCATCTTCATCAACTGCTTCAACTTGTGAAGATCCTGCCGAAGAGTTACTATCGAGGAGAAGATCGAGATCGACGGCGTAGGTTTCACTCCCATCACCCTCGAACCGATCGAGATCGATGGCATAAGTTTCACCTTCTGCCCATTCGCCAATATTGCTCAACGATCGTTGTGGTGATTCGGGTTTGGTAAAGGCTTGTTTCAAGAGATCTTTACTCAGATCGAAAGCATAGGTTTCATTGGCTTCCCATTCGATCGGATTTGCAGATCTACCCAAGGAAGTCATCGTTTGCTCGCTATCTACAAACATCGACGATCGATCTGGCAATTCGATCGCCCGATCGCTTGCAGCAAATACTTCATCCAGATCGAAAGTGCAAGTAGCATCAACATCTGACTCAATTTGCCAAGCAGCCGCCATTTGACTCAAACTTTGAGTTGGGGTTGGGGTTACATTCCCACTTAACACCAGATTGGGGATGTCAGTGTGGCGATCGTTAGGTTGATGGATGAGATCTACCAAATCTTCATAAGCGATCTGACGATTTTGGAGTGGAGATTCTGACACCTCATGCTCGATCGAGGTAAAGTCCCAATCTCCAGTCATCGGCACTATTTGGCTACGATCGGTTGTTGGGTTTGCAGCAACATTATCCTTGAGATACATCTTAGCACCAGATGCCATCAGAAGATCGACGATATCTAAATTGCCTTGCATACAAGCGACAGCTAGAGGTGTTTTGCCTCGATCGTTCAAGCTATTCACAGACACCCCCGCTTCAATCAGGAGTTTGACTTGAGAATAATTAACTGTTGAGATCGCCGCAAATAAGCTTTGAGTTTTGGGATCTACACTCATGGTTGCTCTGTCCAAATTTGGTGAATGACAGGTAATGTGCCAAGCAACACCGCCATAATTAAATTTTTCCCAAAAATAACCAAAAATATCCTCGATCGAGACTTTTTTTGCTGGTTGGTCGATAATAAAAAAGCTCTAGTTTTCGATCTCATCGATATGTTTCGTCAAATTCCCCTCAGTTTAACTCTCATCAATCTTGGCGGATTGCTCGCTCTGATTGGCTTTTTTGCCTATGCGATCGACGATCCTACCTTCAACCTGATTGGTTTTTTCTATGGTATTCCCTTACTCTTGGGTGGTTTGGCACTCAAATCTTCCGAACTTGCCCCAGTGCCATTTACGAATGTTACGCCTGTCAAGATCGTCAAATTGCGCGAACAACAAGCTACCGAGACACTCAATCAAATTCGCAACGATGTAACTCGTTATCGCTACGGGCAAGAAGCTCACCTCGATCTCGCCCTCCAAAAATTGGGTTTATCCCCAACCGATGACGAACGACCAATTTTAAAAGGTCTTAGAGAAGAAGAAATCGATAATGCTTACGCACTAACTTTAGAATTTTATTCGCCCCTCATCGATCTGGAAATATGGAAAGAAAAGCAAGATCGGTTGACGAAGTTTTTTGGGCCAGGAATTAAAGTAGCGATCGATGGAGATGTAGAAGAAAATGTTAATATTGCCCTAATTGTCACTCCAGAATTAATAGCTAATAGTTAATAATTATTGCTAAGGGCAACATTTTAGGAAGCCCCCGTTCAGGGGGAGATTAAGCAAAAATTATCATTCTTTCAATCTGTGCCCTTTCTAGGAACAGGTAATTATCAATCAAAGCCAGGATAATACCTCGCTCAAACCCAACCCCTCGCGAATCATGGTAGGTTTATCAGTTGTCATATCCAGCACTGTAGAGCCTTCCATCCCTGGTTCGGAACCATCATCGATGATAATATCGACTAATTTTTCTAGTTCATCAAACAGTCGAGCTTTCTCTACGCCTAATGTCGGTTGATAACCATCATCATCCTGAATGTGTGCGGATGTGGAAATGACCGGATTTCCGAGTTTGTCGAGGATGATTTGACAAAGAGTGTGTTTCGGTACTCTGATTCCGGTGGTTTTGCGTTTGGGATCTTGGACTAGTTTGGGGACGAGTTTGGTAGCTGGTAAAATAAAGGTATATGTACCAGGAATCAAATGTTTCATTAGTCGATAGGCTGGATCGGTGACGGTAGCATATTCGGCTATATTTGATAAAGACTGGCACAAGAAAGTGAGCGGTTTGTCGTTGCACATTCGTTTGATTTGACGGACTCGATCGACTCCCATTTTGGACTTGAGGTCGCAGCCGATCGCGTAAACTGTGTCTGTTGGGTAGAGCATCACCGCTCCATTGCCCAATGCGGTGACAATCTCTTCCACCCGTCTGCTTTGAGGGGTTTCTGGATGAACTTCGTACAAAGTAGCCATAGGTGAGGGGTCAGGGGTGAGGGGTCAGGGGTCGGTATCGAGTAATTAACGCATCATTGATTATCAACCAAAGTTGCTACCGATCGACCTTTTGAGTAAAAATCTATAAAGTTGAGATTTCCACTAACCTGATACATTTAGGTTAACAATTTCTAACATTAGTTATTAAAAGCCACTTCTTGCAACGATAAATTAATACCGCAGGGTGTATCCACCAAAGCACGGATAAAAATACCTCGTGCGCCGTTGATGTCTCGATCCATAGACCGACCATCAACTTTTGATTTAATCGTTTTTGACGAACCAACATTTATCAATTCACCAGTCCAAGAACATGTTTTAGAAGTATAAGCCTCGCAAACATCAACTACTTTGCAGCCAAATTCTTTAGCTTTATTCTTGATAAATAGCTTGAATTCGTAGTGGCACCAACCCATCATCGCTCTAGCGGTCTTAGTTCTAATCTTTCTATTTTTCTTATTCACCATCTGGGATGTCTCAAATGTTGGGAGTAAGATAGTCTTAAAATTAGAGCAGAGGAAATGAGCAGTTTTGTGATGCAGTTCTTTGACTAAGTTCTTAATTTTGATTCTCATCTTGGCAGCAGCATTCCATTGTTTCCGGCTCATCAAGTCATCTAGATAAGCACAGAGTCTATAGATTCGACCAATATCGGACTTGCCAATTTCACCACAACTTTCGGGAGAGAAGAAAGTCTGGAATGTTCTAACGCCTGGGTCTAATGCCACTACGCTGCTTTGGTTTTCGGCAACGGTGACAATAGTTTTAAATGGCACAACCAGATGGTACTGTCCATTGTGAAAGGTCAACTGAGCATCACAAATATTATCTGGTAGCAGCTCACTCATTTTCAATAATCCCAGTTTTGTCGGGTACAATCCATTAATAAAATCTTGGACTGAGAATTTGATAATTTGTTTTGGGCTTTTTCTAGATCTGAATTTCATTTGAAAAGGGGTTCCAGTTTTCAAGCACTTAACCTTTTGAGCTTTCATTGCTTCATGAGCATCTTTGATGGCATACTGCCTGATATGAGACGGACAGGTTGCCGCAAATTCAGGTAGTGAATGGTAAATTTCCTTTTTATTAGCCATAAAACTAGCTTTAACACCATCCTGATTAAGGTAATCAATCGAGCGGTTGTAAGCTAGTCTTGAGATGCCGAACCAGCCGCTCAATATCCTCTTTTGGATCGGAGTCGGGAACACTCGAATCTTCTTGCTTTTGGTTATTTGTATATCTCCTTTGTCCATAGAGTCGGCAACTGAAAATATGGATGATTGCGAGTAGATCTTCTGTAAGTTCTCGCTGGGGATCGAGTTTCTGAACATTGTCATTGAGTACCAAGAGTTTGCACCCATTGATGGTAAGCATATGTTCAATGAGTTCGACTCCAAATCTTGCAAGTCTGTCTTTATGGGCAACCACAAGAGTGAACTTATCTGGGCTGCTTGCTCGTTCCAGTATGGCTTTAAGACCTTTTCTTTTGTAGTTGAGTCCCGAACCGATGTCTTTGACGACCTCCGCTTGGGGATAGAGTGACACAAGAGATGCGATTTGACTATCGAGATCTTTGCGCTGCTTAGAAGATGACACGCGACAATAAAGGACAATTTGGCTAGTTGTAGGGATAGCCAAAAAAGATTCACAGTTGAACATCCTTTGGTTATACGGCGTACGGATCGTTTCGATTTTTCCCTCGTTGGCATACTTACGGAGAGTGTTTGGATGTAATCCAGTAAGCTCAACTGCTTTGCTGAGTTTGACATACTTCATCGAAAAATAACAGCTAATGTTATTTTATGTTAGCATATTCAGTACTAAGCATTAACTCTCACTTCCTGCATCGCTGGTGAGGAGGGCTTTGTTTGAATGAGTCTCTGGTAAAAGCGTCATTGATTTCATAAACAAAGCCATCTACAGCCCCCTGAACCCTGAACCCTGAACCCTGACCCCTCACCCCTCACCCCTGACACCTGACCCCTCACCCCTCACCCCTGACACCTGACACCTGACACCTGACACCTGACACCTGACACCTCACCCCTGACCCCTCAATGAAAATTGCTTATTTAGAATGTCAAACCGGAATTGCTGGCGATATGTGTTTGGGTGCATTGGTAGATGCTGGCGTACCCCTGGC
>JANMEL010000257.1:0-55974 GCA_031376885.1 Chamaesiphon sp. OTE_70b_metabat_96
CAATGGGGGGTCTGGGGGTCAGAGCGGTGCGCGCTCGTCGGGTTCCCCGACGTAAAAAGCGCAACAAGACACCCCCAGATCCGGGTTCTGTCTTCACTAACAACAATCGCAACCCACAAGTATTTATCATTTACCGCTCCGCTTAGTACAAATAGTCACCTTAACAGGGGTAATCTCCGCCACTAAAACATCAATTCATCCGGTTTGGCAACCAAACACCTTGAATAATACTGGCAACCTCTAAAACCGTTGCCGCAAGGATTCAGCCATAATGCTAGTAGGAAGTATCGCCTTTGTTACCACAGGCTTCTGGATGTTAATGATTTTTGATTGCGTACGCAATGAGCCGAAAAACTCTAAGTGGCTGTGGTTGCTAATTGTCCTAAATTTTCCGGCGGCAATCATCTATCTTTTGACGCGAAAATTATCCAGTTTGACTCTTCCCATCCCCAATTTGTTGAAACATTGGACGATGAAGGAAACATTATCTAATGCTGAAGCTGGGGTGCGGGATATCGGTAAATCTCGCGAATATATTGTTCTGGGTGATGTGCTATTGGAGATGGGGAAACTCGATCGAGCATTGGAATGTTATCAATCAGTCTTAATTGATGAACCAAACAACTCTCATGGGATCTGGGGTTGCGCGACGATCGAGATTAAGCGAGGAAAATTCCATCAAGCAATGGAACATCTCAATACTTTACTCATCAATGAACCCAACTATAAGCGGGGCGCAGCGTCATTACAATATGGTAAAGTACTGTACGAACTAGCACAATGGTCTCCAGCCAAGATTCATCTTCAGGGCGATATCCATCATTGGGGGCACTCTGAGTCTTTTCTGTTGCTAGCTAAAATCTCTCTGTACTATGATGACGATCGAATTGCTGCTAGAAATTATCTCGAAGCGATGTTGCATGGATTAAAAAGTGCCCCGAAATCCAATCATCGCAACCACCAACATCTGATTCGGGAAGCTCAGAAGCTCCAAAAGACTTTGGCTTGAATAGTTAGGGTTGGATTCGCGCTACTGTGCTATTTCAGTCTCGTCGGGGTGATTTTGTTTAGAGTCTAGTTTGCATTGTGAAAAATTGAGGTTTAAATATCAAGTTGCCCCTCAGCCGATCGCTCAATTCTAAAGATCCGCAGTAAGATTACAATAAAATCCGAATAGTTGTGAGAAAATAGAGGAGTATCATTCCTTTATTTAATAGTGCCTCTTCTAAGTGTATGAGTACTTTACAAGAAATTGAACGCGCTGTCAGCGAACTACCAGCCGATGAACTTGCCACTTTTAGAGTTTGGTTTGCAGAATTTGATGCAGAAATATGGGATCGAAAGTTTGAGGAAGATGTAGCCACAGGTAAGCTCGATGAACTGGCTAAAAAAGCACTCGGACATCTACGCGCGGGGCGTTGTACCGACCTGTGAAACATACAGCGACTCCTGATTTTTGGTATCATTACCGACAGTTACCAGACGAGATTCAAGTATTGGCAGATCGATCTTATGAGTTCCTCAAGCAAGATTCTCGCTATCCATCACTGCACTTCAAAAAAGTAGGGCAATTTTGGTTGGTTCGAGTTGGCATTCACTACCAGTCGCTTTGGCTGTAGAGGAAAATGAAGAAATGGGATGGTTTTGGATTGGGACACATGCAGAGTACGATAGATTATTAAGAGGTGGGTAGATTGGGTTGAAGCCCACAGGAACCCAACCTACAAAAAGCGATCGACTAGGTAGCGCAGATGCGATAATATCTATACTGAGGTTCAACCTTGCCGACCTTTGTATAACCACCAGAATCAAAATCACGATGCGACTGTCCAAGAGTTTATTTGTCACCCTCCGAGAAGAGCCAGCCGAGGCGGAAATCCCCAGTCATAAATTATTATTGCGTGCGGGTTATATCCGCAGAATTGGGAGTGGCTTGTATGCTTATTTGCCGTTGATGTGGCGGGTGCTGACGAAGGTGCGCCAGATTGTCAAGGAAGAAATGGATGCAACAGGCGCGCAGGAATGTTTACTCCCCCAATTACAACCTGCCGAACTTTGGCAGCAGTCGGGGCGGTGGGATACATATACTCAGTCTGAGCGGATTATGTTCGCTTTTACTGACAGACACAATAAGGAAGTAGCTTTAGGCCCAACTCATGAGGAAGTTGTGACTGCTGTTGCTCGCGATCTGATTAAATCTTACCGTCAATTGCCCCAACATCTCTATCAAATCCAAAGTAAATTCCGCGATGAGATTCGCCCTCGCTTTGGTTTGATGCGCGGACGGGAGTTTATTATGAAGGATGGGTATTCTTTTCATGGTGATGTGGAAAGTCTTCAGGCGACTTATCAGGATATGTACGGTGCTTATGGTCGGATGTTGACTCGCTGCGGCTTGAAGTTTCGCGCTGTGGATGCAGATTCGGGGGCGATTGGGGGTTCTGGCTCGACGGAGTTTATGGTGCTGGCTGATGCGGGTGAGGATGATGTGATGTATACGGAGGATGGATTGTATGCAGCCAATGTGGAGAAGGCTGTATCTCTGGCTCCTGATGCGGTAGCTTCACCGTTTACTAGCTATGAGGTGATGGATACGCCTGGGACAAATTCGATCGTCAAACTGGTAAAATTTTTCAAGTGCGATCCTACGGCGATCGTCAAGAATGTCCTGTATCAAGCAGTCTATGATAACGGGATGACAGTATTGGTACTGATTAGTATTCGTGCCGATCGAGATGTCAATCAGGTAAAATTAAATAACGAACTGGTAAAGTTAGCCGCAAACTATGGAGCTAAAACAATTATCGCCCTCGAAACACCCGATACAGTTGGGATCGAAAAATGGGCAGCCAAATCACTACCACTCGGTTATATCTCTCCCGCTTTAGGAGATGAATATATTAAACCAGATCCTAATGTTCATCCTCATTTTCTCCGTCTCCTCGACGAAACCGCTGCTAATCTGACAAACTTTATCACAGGTGCAGACGAGAGCGGAAAACATGTAGTTGGAGCAAATTGGAGCACCGAATTTACCCTACCTAAACTAACCGTAAATATCCAAACAGCGAAACCAGGAGATCGAGCCATCCACGACTCCACCCAAACCCTCCAAACCGCACGGGGAATTGAAGTCGGACATATCTTCCAATTGGGTACCAAATATTCTGCCGCAATGGGAGCTACGTTCACCAACGAACAAGGGGAAGAACAACCCCTGGTGATGGGTTGCTACGGGGTAGGAGTCTCTCGCCTAGCCCAATCAGCCGTAGAACAATCCTACGACAAAGACGGCATCATTTGGCCTGTGGCGATCGCTCCATACCATGCCATTATCTGTGTCCCCAATATTGGCGACTCCAACCAAATGGAAGCAGCAGAACGCCTCTACACGCAGCTCAACGCCATGGGTATAGAAACCATCCTAGACGATCGAGACGAGCGCGCAGGGGTCAAATTCAAAGACGCTGACTTGATCGGCATCCCCTACCGCATCGTCACCGGACGCTCCCTTTCTGATGGTAAAGTAGAAGTAGTCCAACGCGCCACGAAACAATCCCAAGATATTTCCGTCGAACTAGTTGGTGCAACTATTCAAGGATGGATGAGGGGTTAGGGATTTTGGATTTTGCGGATGTGCGAACTGTTCGGGTTCCCCGACAGTGGAGCACACTAAGCAGGATTTTGGATTAAAATTCAGCATCCCTACATCTCCAGTGAGGAGGGCTTTGTTTGAACGAATCTCTGGTAGAAGCGTCATTAGATTCATAAACCCGCCCCTACAGACCCCTCTCCCCGTCTCCCGCTCTCCCCGTCTCCCGCTCTCCCTCTCCCCCCCCTCTCCCTATGGAACTCCTAACCATCATCCTCTCCGGCGTTTTAGGCTTATTCTCTAGCCTGGGAATCATCGTCGATAAAAATGTCGATCTGGCATTGCGATCGCAGATGGATCGGGTCGAGCAATTGGAAGTAAGATCTGACAATGCCCCAAGTTATCAGATTATCAATGGCAAAATTAATAAACTGCGGATTGCGGGGCGTGGTTTGTGGGTGGTCAAAGATCTGCGGATTGACACCCTAGAGGTAGAAACAGATCCCATCGCTGTCAACCTCAAAGACGTACAGGAAGACGGGCAAAACCTGCGATCGTCTTCACTGCAAAAACCGATTCAAGCTGGAGTAAAATTGAAGTTCACAGAAGATGACCTCAATAATTATTTGAAGTCTCCTGATGCGATCGCCAGACTTCAGAAAATGACCACTAGTACCCTTGGGAGTGCGGGTAGTTCACTAGGCAAAGATTATCAAATTGTCAATCCCCGGATTAGATTTTTGGCAAATAATCGTGTGGGAATTAAAGCCGACTTGCAAGATGCTGGTTCTAGGGAAAAACTTAATGTCGATCTTGAAACAGGTGTTAATATTATCGGTGGGCGAAAATTTCAACTGGTAGACACAGTTGCTAAAGTTGGGGAGACTCCGGTACCAGCATTTATTCTATCTGGCTTGACTACTGGACTTGCCGAACAGTTGAGTGTAGATATGTTAGCACAACGGGGACTCACCGCGCGGGTGCTCCAGTTCAAAGTCAGTCCCCAACAACTAGAACTAGCTGTCTTCGTTCGTCTATCTGGAAATAAATAGTCAATAGTTTGACTTTGGTATCTGCCGATCGACAGATGTACTCCGTCCCGATATTTGGTACAGTTAGGCTAGCAAGGGGGACGACTCGCTCGGTAAAGAGCAAATATTTACCAGTGGCTATCGATTGGCTGTGTACGATCGCACTTAAATTGTAAAGAAAGAGACGTAAGACCTGGCTAAATATCTACTGTTTACCGATCCAACTACTTAATAGGAGTTTCCATCGTGCAAGAAGAAGAAAAATCTGGATCTAGAAATGTAATTGCAGCTATTGTAGCCTTAATACTGGCAATTGGTGGTGGTGGTGTATTCGCATGGCTAGCGACTAGAACCCCCCCCATTCCACCCGATCCCGTCGCTAATAATTCAGATCCTAATCCCAACCAGACTGGAAGCCCAGAGCAAACGCCACCGAATACACCTGATGGTACCCCAGGTCGAAGCCCCAGCAACTCGCCGCCAGATATATCAGCTACTGAGAGGGGTGAACTAGCACCTAGTGCTAAAGGGACAGTTAAAATCTATTATCTCGACGAAAACCTCAAGGTTACGCCCGAAGAAGGCAAAACCCCCTCAAAGGATCCTGAAAGACAAGATATCTCGGTCAGACGAGCATTGACAAGGTTATTGGCTTCAGCAGGGAAACCAAAGCAAGAGGGTAAAAAATCATCGGCGATTCCACCCACTACCAAACTATTGGGTACCACCGTCAAGCCCAGCGGGATTTTTATCAATCTATCCAAAGAGTTTGCCGAGGGTGGCGGTAGTACCTCGATGCAAGCTAGACTTGCTCAAATTTTGTATACTGCAACCGAGCGGAATACAAAAGGAAAAGTGTGGATTAGTGTAGAAGGGAAAAAATTAGAAACATTGGGTGGTGAAGGGATCGAAGTCAAGCAACCACTCACACGGAAGACCTTCCAACAAGATTTCAAAGGGAGTGTGGGTGAACAGTAGTCAGGGGTCAGTTTTACCCCCTAACTTTAATATTCCAAAGTTAGGGGTAAAATTTTGGAGGTCGATCCAATTACCAAATTCGGCTCAGATCCAAAATAAAACCTACCATGACCTCGCTACAATCAATTGATGTGGGAGCTTCCAGTATTTCTACTTCTTGTCCGGGTCGATAAATCTCCACCTGCTTATTCTTCGGATTGATGAGTAAGCCCAATCGCACTCCAATTCGTTGATATCCGTCCATTTTGGTCTTTGTCGTACTCAAACTATCCGTAGCAGAAAGTAATTCTATCGCCAGATCGGGCACTACAGAGATTAACCCGACAATATTCACCCCTTCAAGTCGAGATTTTTGAATCCATGAAACATCTGGTGATGGTTTTCCACCACCCAATTCAGTGAGATCGTAGCCTGTTGATGAATCAAATACTTCACCTAAGTCTGTTTGTCTGTTCCAGTACCAAGCTTGACCGGACAAGTCTCCGTTTCGCTTCCCACTCTCGCCACCAGTTGGAGCCATAACAATCAATTCTTGATTTGGGGTCAATTCTAGCCGTAGGTCGGAATTATCGATACACAGGCGATCGAACTGCTCTGGCGTAACAATCAGGGTGGTATTAGTAACATCCAGTAGCAGTGGTTGAGTCTCGATTTGGGTACTGAGAACTGTGGCAACTGTCATAAAACCTCCGAGTGCCTACAAGCATTAAGTTTTAACTAGATATATTATGGAACCCACAAAACTCTTAACTGGGGTTGATGTACATTAGAGTTTGACCGAATTCAACGGGTTGACCGTTTTCGACCAATACTTCCATGACTTGCCCTGCGACTTCCGCTTCGATTTCATTCATGAGCTTCATCGCTTCAATGATACAGACAGTTTGTCCGGTGCGAATCCGATCGCCGATCGATGCAAATGCTGCTTCATCGGGGGCAGGAGAGCGGTAGAAGGTGCCGACCATTGGCGACTTTACTTCCACCCACTTTTTATCAACGATGGCGGTGGTGGGGATATTTGAGGCTATTGTGAGTGTTTCCTGATGGGTGGAGACTACCAGTTGAGGATTGGGGTTAGTCGGCACTGCCATCATCGTCTCACCACGATCGACTCCTCGACTTTTGGAGACGGTGAGTTCAAAGTCGGCATTTTTGAGGCTCAATTCTGTGATATCAGTAGAGGCGATCGCAGCTAATAATTCACGTAGTTCTTTAAAATCAATTGTCATAGTTAGTTATTAGTAGTTGGTTATTAGTTACTAGCGATCGAAATGCTAGTAACTACGATCGCCACAAAAAGCTCTCAGCTATTCTGAACGATAATTTTTAACTTTCACGACCGACATACTGATCTGTGCGAGTATCAATTTTAATTTTCTCCCCAATACTGATAAATAACGGTACAGTTACCTGAGCACCAGTTTCGACGATGGCGGGTTTACTGCCGCCTGTAGCGGTATCACCTTTCATCCCAGGATCGGTTTCGATTACTTCCAAAGTTACCGTATTCGGTAATTCTACTTCCATAATTTGTTCGCCCCAACGGACGATATTAACTTCCATTCCTTCTTTGAGATATTTAACTCGATCGCCGATTTGTTTTTCGGTGAGGTTGGATTCTTCAAATGTTTCCATATCCATGAACACCAGATCCTCACCATCTTTATAGGTGTGTTGCATGGTGCTCTTTTCTAGTGTGGCTTGGGGCATGTTTTCCCCAGCGCGGAATGTTTGTTCTACCACGCTACCAGTCTGGACATTTTTGAGCTTCGTCCGTACGAAAGCCGCTCCTTTACCTGGTTTAACGTGGAGAAATTCTACTACCTTCCATACGCTTCCATTCCACACAATGGATACGCCAGGTCTAAAGTCGTTACTGGAAATCATGAATATATGTATACTTGCAGCAAACTGTCAGCACTCCATTTTATCAGGGAATCGGGAATTTATCTTACGTCCAAGGGAGAGGCTACGTCAACGACTACGGTCAGTGAGCGTAGTCGAACTGACCACTTGATGTTATTTAAAAACAGACCCCATATAGTTGCCCCAAATCTGGGCGGATTGGGCACTGCTGCCCCTAGTGGGGGTATTATCATCATTACCCAACCAGACACTAGTTACTATTTTGCGATCGGGCACAAAACCAATAAACCACATATCGACATTATCATTTGTCGTGCCTGTTTTGCCGACCTCACCCAATCCAATTGCGGCATTTTTGCCAGTGCCGCTAGTGACGACACTCCGCATCATCGTGGTTAGAGTAGCGGCCACATCTGGCTTGAGCACCCGTCGCCCCGACTGATTATCCTTGGCATAGTCATAAATCACCCGACAAGTGCTAATTTGCTTGAGATTGCAATTGCTGGTATCGTAAACCTTCTGAATCGCACGGGGTTGGTTCCAGATGCCGCGATTGGCGACAGCTCCATAGGCTCCGGTTATTTCTAGCATATTCACCTCACTTTGACCCAGAATTAAAGCAGGTACTGGTTTGAGAGTAGATCTAATCCCCATGCTTTGGGCAAGTTCGATCGTCTTATCCATGCCAATATCCTTCATCACCCTCAAGGCGGTAATATTTTCCGAGAGGGTAAACCCCTTGAACATATCCGCCGATCCCACCGCGCCATGTCCGCAGCCAGGAAAAGTTCGCCCATCCCAGCTCAAAGGATCGCAGGAATAGCTCTTTCCTGGCGATATACCGCCCGCAATTGCCGCCCCATAACCAAATAGCTTAAAAGTCGATCCAGGCTGGCGTTGGGCATCTACAGCCCGATTGAACTGACTTTTTTGATAATCCACTCCTCCCACCATCGCCCTGATAATGCCTGTGCTGGCATCCATGGTGACAATCCCGCCTTGAGAAAAACGGTAAGTTCCCCCAGCAGTTGCGATACCTTGACGCAGGGCAACTTCGGCTTTTCGCTGCATTTTGAGATTTAGCCCAGTTTCGATCGCAAAATTACCTTCTTTGGCAATGTCATCACCCAATAACTGCTCTAGTTCTTGAAATACATAGCCGTTGAGATAGGGAGCTTTATTATTTGCACTCGCTTCACAAGCTGCTTGACGATACTCCAGTGGCGATCTTCGCGCTTCTCTGGCTTGGAGGGCGGTAATGGCTCCGGTAGAGAGCATTCGCCCCAAGACTAGATTGCGCCGTTCGATCGCTCTTACTCCCTTTCGCCCTTGTTTATTTTCGGCACAGGGGTTATAAATATTTGGCCCTGGCAAAATGCCGACCAACATCGCCGCGTCTGGAAGGGTGAGATCGCGGGCGGATTTACCCAAATAATGTTGAGCCGCATCTTCAAATCCTTGAGCATTAACCCCCAAAAAGACTCGATTCAAATAAGTTAATAAAATTTTATCTTTACTATAGTTTGCTTCCAACTTGAGCGATACGACGGCTTCCCGCATTTTTCGCCCTAAATTGTCATCCTTCCCGACATACTTCCGAAACAGACTCCGCGATAGCTGTTGTGTGAGGGTACTCGCACCTTGAGGTCGTTCGCCTTCTTTTTGTTTCCGTCTCACCGCAAGTGCCCGCGCTACGCCCCAAGGATCCACGCCAAAATGCCAATAAAACCGACTATCCTCAGAAGCAATTAGTGCTTTACGCAGGTTGGGCGAAAAATCTTCGAGCTTTTCTAAATCCCGATGGGATTGAACTTTTTTTGGCTCTAGAACTGTTTCCATGTCTTCAGAGTAGACGATCAATGGCCCATTAGCTTCAGGGAGGGGGTTGACACTGATTTTGGTCGATTCGGCCAAGATTGCCAGCAGGAGTAAGCCCAAAAACGCGCCAGTGCCATAGAGTCCATACCGCAATATGCGTAATGGTAGGGGTGGCGGATCGAGAAAGACGATTTTGACGGCGGCTTTGAGTTCCGGTGGCCCCAGGGTGAATGTATCACCATCTTTGAGCGTAATTCGATCGACCCGTTTTTTCCCCCGATAAATCCCGTTGGTCGAATTTTCATCTTTGAGTAAGAAGGAGGTATTATTTTTGCGATCGCGGGTGATGGAAAAATGTACCTGACTGACGACTTGGTTGTCTCTGGCGATGACGCAATCACAAGACTGACGACTCCGCCCAAACACATATTTCTCACCCAGCAGGGGAAATATATCTGGCTGGGGCGCGTCTGCATCCTGTACCGAGAGTTTTGGTACTCTGGCATTGGGTTTGAGTGCCACTTGAGTAAAATTAACTTTGGTACGAATCACCTGAGTCAGTTGAGCCAGGAGTGTCTTTTTTGGCGGCTGTGCAGACATTTGAGGGCTATGGGTGAGGGTTGACGATCTGTGGGGCTGTGACGGGCGATCTACTCTCTAATATTATCGTTAAGATGAACCCCGGAATAAAAAAACGACAAGACAGGCGGACTTTGCTTCATGTGCCCCGATTTTAATCGGTGGCGAACCGTATCGCGATCGCCGATCTGATGGCAAGATTGAATCGGAGCCAAACAAGTTTCCAAACTATATCTGCCAGGTTTTTTGCTGTCCTTGGCTTTAGTCATGCTATTGTTGCTAACGGGGATTGCTTATTTCCGCAAAATGGAGCGGACGTTTGCTGATGCGATTTAAGCCTGGAGACAGGAATTGGATATGAAAACTGACAAACTTTTTTATCGTCTTTTTTTGTCTCAGCCCGATCTGATTACTGAGTTAATCCCAGAAATCCCGAACGGTTGCGAATTTGCCTATAGTGCCCCAACCATTAAGGAAAAGGGATTCGCACTAGATGGACTATTAACACCTGTTGTAGACGATCCTAGCTTGCCTCTGGTATTTCTGGAGGCGCAGATGCAGAGGGATCCCAGATTCTACAGTAGGTACTTTGCGGAAATTTTTTTGTATTTGCATCAGTATGAAGTAATACGACCTTGGTATGGGTTGTTGATTTTACCGAGTCAAAATGAGGATTTAGGGTCGGATATTCCCTACCAATCCTTGTTAGGAGAGCAAGTCAAACGGCTTTACCTAGAGGATTTATTACCATTGACGGATCTGAGTCCAAATCTATCAATGCTAAAGTTGCTGGTGGTGGATGAAGCCGAAACAGCTAGTTTAGCTCGAACTATTGTCAATACTGCGGACACCGAGGTCGAATTTCAGCGGCGATTGGATCTGGTAGAAGCTATACTGGTCAATAAATTCCCACAACTGAGTACCGAGGAGATTTTAAAAATGCTCAACCTAAAAACAATTGACGTAACACAATCTCGTTTTTATCAAGAAGTCTTGCAAATCGGACAACAAGAGGGGCTGCAAAAAGGTCAAGAAGAAGGTCGTCAAGAAGGTCGTCAAGAAGGTCGTCAAGAAGAAGCTGTTGCTTTGGTAATTCGGCAGTTAAATCGTCGTTGTGGGCTGCTTTCTGCCGATCGAACAAAGCAGATCGGCAGTCTAGAAATTGAACAGTTGGAAGCTCTGGGTGAAGCATTATTAGATTTTGTGGGGACAACAGATTTAGATGCTTGGCTTGCGGGACAAAGATAAATCTTCGGACTTTTAGCTCGATCGATCGATTGTTGTCGAATGATGATAATTTCTACTGGATCGAAGAAATCGGCTTGTTTTTGGGTGAATGGCAAGGCAAGAAAGCGGAAATGACAGCTACTTGGCTACGCTGGTGGGATAGTTATGGAAATCTCTTGGCGGTCTGACCGTGTTTATATCCCATGCTTAAAGCTATTCGCTCTACTAAGTTTGGCAAGTGTGTGGGAAATGCAGATTAAGCTTCAACTAGGTAAGCTGAATTTAAGGATACCATTGCCTTTTGCCTTTATTTAAGCCACTGGAAAATGTCGATTTATAAATAAATTAATGTCATCTGACAAGATTAAATCTAAATTATCTTTAATTTTATCTATTTCCCACTCCCACCATTTGATTGCTAATAACTTAGATATTGCTTCGTCACTAAATCTTTTTTTAATTAACTTTGCTGGATTACCACCAACAATTGTATAAGGTTCGACATTTTTTGTAACGATACTGCCAGCGGCAATAATCGCACCATCACCGATAGTGACTCCTGATAAGATTGTGGTATTCAGTCCAATCCATACGTCATTACCAATAATCACACTACCCTTACTTAATTTTGGATACTTATAATTACGTTCTTTGAATTCATCGAAAACCACTCCAAAAGGAAAGGATGAAATCCAATCGGTAGGATGATTTCCACCTAATAGAATGGTTACATTTTCAGCGATTGAACTGAAATTGCCAATTTTCAAAGTTGAGCCTTGATGCCAATCCTTAACGATTGGGCCACCATAAGTATACTTGCCAACAGCATATTTGGCGTAGTTATCAAAATCACGGGTATAAGGTAATTTAAATTTATGTACTCGATCTTTTTCTAGAACAATTTGTGATGCTTCTTCATGACGATCGATTGCTTCAAGATAATTAATTAGCATATCATAATTTTCAGCAGATCGATCGCCCAACTCGATTGCTTGTCTAAACGCATCTACAGCATCTTCAAAGTTTCTAGTTGCAAAATATACTTTTCCAGCCGTCTTATAAAAGTTTGCTTGATATGAATCTATGAAAATAGCCCGACTAATTAATGCGATTGCTAATTCGTAATTTCGTTTTTTGTAGTATACATATCCTAATAAATTGAGTATTTGACCTAAGGGGGCGAGGAGGAAAGTGAGAATCGGGGTTAGGGGATTGGACATAGGGGGACTGGGGAGGGTAGTAGGGTGGTGTGGATTTTGGATCCCACACTCTCAAAGCCGATTTTATCAGAGTATACCGCGACACTAACGACAGAGTTTGTACCAACAGGGATGTATCTCTCTCTTGGGTTTAAAATGGAAGAACGTATTGGGTTTACAGTTAATTTGGAGACATTGTGGGACTTTTGGGGGATAATGGGTGTGGCTGCTGGGCTTTGGGGCTGGCTGGGGGTTTGAAACTTTCATACTAAATCTGATATGTCTGATTCTGTGATTCACGTCGAAAATCTGGGTAAGAAATACATCATCGGACACGAAAAGCAAGAACGCTATACCGCACTACGGGATGTTATGGCAAATAGTGCCAAGAGTTTAGTAAAATCGTTTCAACGTGGTAAATTGCGAGAGCCAGATCCTAGCAGTGAAGAATTCTGGGCACTGAAGGATGTATCGTTTGAGATTAAGCAAGGTGAGCGAGTTGGAATTATTGGACGGAATGGGGCGGGGAAATCGACCCTGCTAAAGATCTTGAGTCGAATTACGGAGCCGACGGAAGGACGAATTTCGATTAGGGGACGGGTAGCGAGTTTGTTGGAGGTGGGAACGGGGTTTCACCCTGAGCTAACTGGTAGAGAGAATATTTTCCTGAATGGGGCGATTTTGGGGATGGGGCGGGAGGAGATTCGCCGGAAGTTTGATGAGATTGTGGCGTTTGCGGAGGTGGAGCGGTTTCTGGATACTCCCGTTAAACGTTATTCTTCGGGGATGTATGTACGGTTAGCATTTGCTGTTGCGGCACATTTGGAACCGGAAATTTTAATTATCGATGAAGTTTTGGCGGTAGGAGATGCGGATTTTCAGAAACGCTGTCTGGGAAAAATGGAGGATGTTGCAGAAAAAGAGGGGCGTACAGTTATTTTTGTCAGCCATTCTATGGCCATGATTTCTTCACTCTGCAATCGTTGTTTGCTGCTAAAACAAGGAGAAATTATTAAAGATGATACTCCTGGAACTGTGATTATGAGTTATCAAAATGGTGGTCAAAATAGTCCTGCTGCTGTTAATTATGAGCAATCTTCTCGTGCTCCTGGCGATAGTTTAGCAACATTAAGAAAAGCTTGGATCGAAAATTCTGAAGGCGAAGAATGTTTGGAGATTAGAATAAACGAGTCTGCAAGAATTTATATGATATATGAGCTTAAAGAAAATACACCTCGACCGCCTTATCCTAACTTTGTTTTTTCTGATGAACAGGGGAATTGTGCTTTCGTGAGTGCTGCTGATCTGGATTTCGCTCGACCGAGCGAGCCAGGAATTTATAGTGCCTATTGTGAGATTCCTAGTAACTTTCTCAATGATGGATTATTCTCAGTTGGATTAGCTTTAACTTTCAGTCATTCAGGTACTCATGTGAGTTTTTACGATCGAGATGCTTTAATGTTTAATGTTACCGATCCAATTGAAGGAGTTCCGACTCGATCTCAAGGATATGTCGGCCCCGTCCCTGGCATTCTACGTCCTATCCTCAATTGGGAAATTGAGAAAATCTCATGAAATTAGTTATTCTCGCTGGTGGTCTTGGAACTCGAATTTCAGAGGAAACACACCTTAAACCTAAGCCGATGATCGAGATTGGCGGTCGTCCGATACTTTGGCACATCATGAAAGTCTATTCTGCTCATGGTGTCAATGATTTTGTGATTTGTTGTGGCTATAGAGGCTATGTAATTAAAGAGTATTTTGCTAACTATTTCTTGCACATGTCAGATGTCACCTTCGATATGGCTAATAACCAAATGGAGGTACACCAGGGGAAGGCGGAGCCTTGGAAGGTGACACTCGTAGATACGGGTGATGAGACTCTAACAGGTGGTCGGCTCAAGCGGGTAGCCGCTTATATTGAAGGTGAAGAATCATTTTGCTTTACCTATGGAGATGGTGTTGCTGATGTTGATATTTCCCGATCGATCGCTTTTCACCAACAGCATGGAAAGTTGGCTACCGTGACTGCGGTACAACCTCCAGGTCGATATGGCGCACTACAAATTAACGATCTTCAAGTATCAGGCTTTACTGAGAAACCGCCTGGAGATGGTGGTTTGATTAATGGTGGGTTCTTTGTGCTTTCGCCAAAATGTCTAGACTTAATTGAAGGCGATACGACTAGTTGGGAGGGATCACCACTTAGACATTTAGCCGGAAAGGGGGAGTTAATGGCTTTTGAACACAAAGGTTTTTGGCAACCGATGGATACCTTACGGGATAAGAATCAGTTGGAAGATCTTTGGCAGAGCGGTAATGCGCCGTGGAAAATATGGTAACGAATATCGATCGCAATTGGGCTAATAGATCTGTTTTTATCACTGGGCATACTGGATTCAAAGGTGCTTGGCTGTCTTTGTGGCTACACTCACTGGGTGCTAAAATTCATGGTTATGCCCTGAATCCGCCGACTGTTCCAAGTTTATTTGATGTGGCTGGTGTTGGTCAGATAATCAAGTCTGACACTCGATCGAATCTCTCAGATTTAGCTACTTTAACTCAATCTCTAGCTACCGCCCAGCCCGAAGTAGTATTTCACCTAGCAGCCCAACCACTGGTACGTGAGAGCTATGTCGATCCATTGGGTACCTTTGCAACTAATGTAATGGGCACGGCTAACCTATTAGAGGCGATACGCGGATTGAGTTGTGTCAAAGCTGTGATAATTGTCACCACCGATAAGGTATATGACAATCGAGAATGGGTGTATCCCTATCGTGAAGTCGATCGACTCGGAGGGCGCGATCCCTATAGTGCGAGTAAGGCGGCAGCGGAAATCGTCGTAGCAAGTTATCGCGCTAGTTTTTTTGGGGCGAATTCTCAATCTTCCGCCCAGATTGCGACGGCTAGAGCCGGAAATGTGATCGGTGGTGGGGATTGGGCGAAAGATCGATTAGTCCCTGACTGTTTGCGGGCTTTTTCACAGGGGGAAGCAGTGAGACTGCGTTACCCACAGGCTGTAAGACCCTGGCAGCATGTCCTGGAGCCGATCGCGGGTTATATTCGACTGTCAGAACGACTACTCAGTGTTGATGCCCCTCGCTTTGCTTGTGCTTGGAACTTTGGCCCAGATACCAATGGTAATGCGACAGTGGGGGATGTGGCGAAACTTACGGCTCGATTATGGGGAGATAATGCACTGGTTGAACTTGAGGAAGGTGAGGATCGCCCTCATGAGGCAGGGTTGCTACGGCTAGATATCACTCGCGCCCAGAATGAGTTAGGATGGCAACCATGCTGGTCTATAGAACAGGCTCTACAAGCTACTGTAGACTGGCATCGAGGTTGGCTGACCGATCGAGATATGCGCGATTATACTCTGTCCCAAATTCAGGATTTTCAAGCAGCTCAAGCCTTTAGTATGTCCTTTTCATGAATTGCCCCTATGAAATGATGAATTGTAAGTTATTGAATTCACAGCTCTAAGGAATGAGGATTCAATAACTTGCGTAGGTTGGGTTGAGCCTCGAAACCCAACACTCTAGGCTAATATTAGAAACTTAACCGAACCGTATTGACACTCTAGGGATGTTGGGTTTCGAGGCTCAACCCAACCTACAGATGTGTATATTATTGAATCCTCATCCCTAAGCGTCTGATGAAAATTCTACCTACACCGATCGCCGATGTTGTTATTGCCGAGACTACGCCCTTCAAAGATCCACGCGGGGCTTTTTATCGGGCTTTTTGCGATCGCGATCTCGCTCCCATCCTGGCACACCGAACGATTCGCCAAATGAATGTGTCGCGCACGGAACAAATCGGCGCAATTCGTGGGATGCACTTTCAGCACTCACCTAATGCTGAAATGAAGCTGGTACGCTGTCTGCGTGGGCGTGTCTGGGATGTGGCGGTAGATCTTCGCCAAGGTTCACCAACATTTTTGCAGTGGTATGGGGTGGAGTTATCGCCAGAGAATGCCTTGATGATGGTAATTCCAGAAGGTTGTGCTCACGGATTTCAGGTAATGGAAGCTAATAGCGAACTACTATATTTACATACAGCCGCCTATGAACCAAAATCTGAAGGCGGAATAAGATATAATGAGCCTGCTATCAATATCATCTGGCCGATGACTGCCACCGATCTTTCTCAACGGGATACCTCCCACCCATTATTGTCTACAGATTTTGCGGGAATCCCAGTATGAAATGCCGTCATTGCGATCTAGAGCTAAAGCTATCTTTGGTAGATTTGGGCAGTGCGCCACCTTCCAATGCGTATCTGACAAAGCAAACTTTACAAACTCCCGAAAAGTGGTTTCCCCTGCGGGTGCTAGTGTGCGATCGCTGTTGGTTGGTGCAGACTGAAGATTTTGCTGATGCTCATCAGTTATTTGATGCTGAATATGCTTATTTCAGTGGTTTTTCTAGTAGTTGGTTGGCTCATTGCGATCGCTATGTAGCTAATATGGTGGAGCGATTTGGGTTAAATGCTCAGAGTTTGGCGATCGAAGTAGCCGCTAATGATGGTTATTTGCTCCAATACGTGCAAAATCGTAATATTCCTTGTCTGGGAATCGAACCTACTGCAAGTACAGCGGCGGCGGCTCGTGCCAAAGGGATTGAGATCGTCGAAGAATTTTTTGGAATAAAACTAGCGCAGTCACTTGTAAGCCAAGGCAAACAAGCCGATTTGACAGTGGCAAATAATGTCTTAGCTCATGTGCCAGACATTAATGATTTTGTCGCTGGTTTTGCGGTGCTGCTCAAGCCTCAAGGAGTTGCTACTTTTGAGTTTCCACATCTGTTCAGGTTAATTCAAGAAAACCAGTTTGATACAATTTACCATGAGCATTTTTCATATCTATCCCTGACGGCAGTAAACCACATCTTTGTCGCCAATGGTTTGACGATCTTTGATGTAGAAGAACATTCTACCCACGGCGGTAGTTTGCGGGTATTTGCCCAACGGAGGGATACTGGGAAGCATCCAGTCAGCTCAAGGGTAGAAACATTGCTTGAAGTCGAACAGCAGGCTGGTATGCTTACCACTGAATACTATACTGGTTTTCAGGCGAAGACCAATAAGGTCAAAGATGACTTTTTGGTGTTTCTGTTAGAGGCTAAAAGTAAGGGTAAAACAGTGGCTGGTTATGGTGCAGCAGCGAAAGGGAATACGCTGATGAATTATGCTGGGGTGAGATCGGATTTGATATCTTTTGTGGTCGATCGCAATCCAGCTAAACAAGGTAAATTTATGCCAGGAAGTCGAATTCCGATCGTCGATGAAAGCTACCTCAAACAGCTCCAACCCGATTATGTCGTGATTCTACCCTGGAATCTGCGGACTGAAGTAATGGAGCAATTGAGCTATATTAAGGAGTGGAATGGGTGCTTTACTACAGCAATCCCAGTTCTTCAAATAGAATGAAACAACACATCTATTTATTAAGGAGAGCACTATGAAAATAGCTATTACAGGTGCTAATGGGTTCATTGGTCAATATGTCGTTGCTGAACTCGATCGACGGAATATTTCAGCTAGTTTAGTTACCCGAAGATCTTCAGTAATCTCGCCAAACTCACTAGCAAATCATCATGTTATTAGCATTGATTTGTATGAGTATCGATCGGACACATATGAATTAATGGGTGCTCCAGATGTGCTAATACATCTTGCTTGGGGTGGACTACCAAACTACAAATCTATTCATCATTTTGAAAATGAGTTACCATCCCAGTTCAAATTTTTGAAAGGTTTAATTGAATCTGGATTAAAGAATCTTGTGGTTGCTGGAACATGCTTTGAGTATGGAATACAGTCAGGTTCATTGAGAGAGGATTGCCGATCGCAACCGACAAATCCTTATGGATTTGCAAAAAATGTACTGCGGTGTCAGCTTGAATATCTTCAACAGATTAAACCTTTTAATATGACATGGGCACGTCTATTTTATCTATATGGTGATGGACAAGCTGAAAATTCACTATTGCCACAATTGAAGCGGGCAATTGAACGAAAAGAAAAGATTTTCAATATGTCTGGTGGCGAACAATTACGAGACTATCTCCCTGTTGCACAAGTGGCTAAGTATCTTGTCGATCTAGCAACTGCATCACGGGATAATAATATTGTGAATGTTTGTTCGGGAAAACCAATCTCAGTGCGTAGATTAGTTGAGGATTGGCTTAAAGAAAATGATTGGTCGATAGAACTTAATCTTGGGTATTATCCATATCCAGATTATGAGCCTATGGCTTTTTGGGGCGATTGCCATAAACTAGAACGATGCTTGGAGGCGAAATGAACCGATACAAAGAAATTTATCGAGCTGACCAATTCCCAGTTTTCCAAAATCGGATGTTTAAATCTGCCGAAGATGCAATAAACTGTCTGAAAGGTGATATTTTACTAGTTCAGGATATGGAAACAGGACTGATTTTCAATCAAGCCTTTCAACCAGAACTGATGAACTATGAGGCTGATTACCAAAACGAACAAGCTATCAGTAATATTTTCAGTCAACATCTTGAAAAAGTATCTGAAATTATCAAAAGAAATTTCGATGATTATTCATTAATTGAGGTTGGCTGCGGCAAAGGATATTTTTTGGAGCAGCTTCAAAATTTGGGGTTTAAGATTACAGGGTTAGATCCAACTTATGAAGGATCGAATCCTAATGTTATCAAAGAATACTTTACCCCAGAAATTGGAATTCAGTCAGACGGTATAATTTTGAGGCACGTTCTTGAACATGTAAAGGATCCAATCGAATTTCTTTCAAAGATAGTAGATGCAAATGGTGGGCAAGGAAAAATTTATATTGAGGTTCCGTGTTTTGACTGGATTGCCGAACAGCGAGCTTGGTTTGATATTTACTATGAGCATGTAAATTATTTTAGATTATCTGATTTTAATCGAATATTCGACACGATTTATGAATCTGGTCATATATTTGGTGGACAGTATTTATATATAGTAGCCGATCTAAACACGATCGGGATGCCAGTCTATACAGAGTCAACTAGTTTTGAATTACCAGAAGATTTGCTGGACACAGTGGATAGATATGCAAATATAATAAAGACCAGTACCGCACAGTCCAACACAGCAATTTGGGGCGGTGCATCAAAAGGGGTTATTTTTACTCTCTTAATGCAGCGTGCTGGAGTAAAAATAAATATCGTGATTGATATTAATCCTGCAAAACAATTTAGATATTTAGCTGCAACGGGCATTCAAGTCTTGTCGCCAAAAGATGCTTTGAAAGAGATAAATCCTAATGCTAATATCTTCGTGATGAATAGCAACTATTTATCCGAAATCATTGATTTAACGAACAATAAATTTAATTATCTTACAGTAGATTATGAATCCATTTAAAGAAGAAGTTTCCAGTCGAATTACAAACAACACCAAAAATATCGATCTAATAAATAGTGCGAATGTATTTGTGCAAACATCTGCACTGCCAAAGTATTCTTACAACTTTTCTTGGTTGGGTCGCCCAATTATCCAGTATCCTCAAGATATGCTTGCAATGCAGGAACTGATTTGATCACTTCAACCTGACCCGACCATAGCTGTTAAATTGAATTAAAACTAGTTTGAGCTTCGTTTAATACTTATATCCCACATTCTGCACTTTGAGATCGAAGAGTAATATACGAAGACTCGACATTTCAGTGATTACAGTAAATGTAATTAGTTGCGACACTAATCTCTCCGTAACGAAAAAATAGGCTTTTTTCATGCTACTTTTTGGAAGTGTGGAATGTTACTTACATACATATACGACTAATTTCAATAATAACTAAATTATGACTAATCAGGATATCAAATTTACTGTGATTATTCCCACTCGCGAACGAGCGGACACTCTCAAATGGGCATTAAAGACTTGTGTGAATCAAGATTATGATAATTTAGAGATTATTGTCAGTGATAACTTCAGTCAGGACAATACTCGGGAGATAGTTGAATCCTATCAAGACAAGCGAATTAAGTATATTAATACAGGCAAACGAATTAGTATGTCTTCTAATTGGGAGTTTGCTCTTTCGCACGTCACTGGAGATTATGTAAATGTTATTGGTGATGATGATGGAATGATGCCAGGTGCTTTTACAAAGTTGAATGACATCATTAAGAAACTAAATGCTCAAGCAATTTTCTGGGATAAAAGTAGATTTCACTATAAATGGCCAAGTATGACTTTTCCCCATGTGAAGAATAGCCTGGAAGTATCCTTTTCTGATTCCGAAATCGAAAAAATTTATACTCAAGAGATACTTGATAAGCTCCAAACATCTGACTCTGGCTACGCTACAATATTTACAATGTATTCAGGCACTACTAGTTATGAGTTAGTCAAGAAAATATCAAGTTATACTGGACAGTTTGTTAATTCCATGGTACCTGATATTTATTCTGGTGTAGTCATAGCATGTGAAATAGATTTTTATTATTATTCCGGCACTCCATATTCTATCCAAGGGACATCTTCTCATAGTAATGGAGCTAGTTCTTTGGGTAATGACAACTTCAATCCAACTCCATATATTAATTTTCTTCAAGAAAACAATATCCCCTTTCACAGAAACTTAGAGTTTGCACCATCGCTACCTCTCATAATAGCTGAGTGTATCCTACAGGCAAAAGATCATTTACCCTCAGCTAAAAACTTGAATGTAGATCTAGTTGAATTGATTAGTTTGACCATGAAATCAGCTCAGTATTTACCTTCAAACAAATGGCAAGATTGTGTCAATGCAGTAAATAAAATTAGTGAGATCAACAATTTAAAAGATGATGTAGCCACTCGAGCAATATTAAAATATCCAAATCAGCCTTTCAATTCTGAAAGTAAGCCGATCTTCGGTATCAATCCCTTCTCTAGAACTGGAATATTTAATTGTGCAGAATATGGAGTTAGCAATATTTATGAAGCATCTATTTTATTAGATCACATATTGCAACTAGAAAAGAATGGATACTTTTCTGGTAAAAAGCAATATATGGATCGCATGTATGCTTTTATAGAAAGAATAAACCTCAAGTTAAAACGACTATATCGAGAGAGTAGTCTATTCCGAGGCAATATCTAGCAATCTCAATCGATTGGGAACTGAAATAATCAAACTTTTTGAGCAAAAACCGAACTGCGGAATGTGAGATCGTCCCATACTCCGCACTTCAGTGACACATATTCCGATATGTCTATTAGTATATATGTGTTAGTCAATTAAAATTAACTCAGTCTTACCAACTAGCCTAAATCAAAGTGAAGTATGGAAAAGGTACAATAAACCTTCCACCAGCTACTAAATAATCATGCTCTCGTCTCATGAATTCATCTAAAAAATGCCAAGGAAGGATCAGAAAATAGTCTGGTTTGGCATCACGAGCATCAGCTTCTGAGACAATTGGAATATTGCTACCGACCGTAACACGACCAAACTTATCAGGATTTCGTTCCGCAGCCGCTACAATTCGCTCGGAATCTAGCCCGAAATACTGAAGAACTGTATTCCCTTTTGTCGATGCACCATAAACATACACTGTTTTGCCTCGATCGCAAATATCCGCAATAAATGAATTCGTATCATTTTTAATTCGCTCAACTCGCATGGCAAATTCTTCATAGGGCTGTCGTTCTGTCAAACCCATTTTTTGCTCTTCTTCACGAATTTTTTTCACCCGTTCTTGAGCTAGAGCACGATAAGTCGAATCCCCAAATAGCTCAGGATCGGCTTTTCGGTTACGAATATAAGCTCGGAGACTACCACCATTAATATCATTCATCTCGATATCTACAATCTCAAAGCCGTGAATATCCAATAGATATTCTAGAGAATGCAGTGAATAATATTCTAAATGCTCGTGACAAATATTACCCAACTCATTAGTTTTGAGCATCAAGGGTAAGTAGCTCATCTGAATGATCCACAACCCATCTAAGTGCATGATACTCTTGATATCTGAGACAAACTTATTAGGATCCTCCAAGTCGTAGAACATCGCGATACTAGTGACAATTTTAGGCTTATGTGCAACAAGTTCAGATTCCGCACGAATAGCCTCAGCCGAAAACAACGCTACTATCGTCTTGTCCGTAACTTTACGAGAATATTGGGCCATATTTTGGGCAGGATCGATACCAATCTTATAAACTCCACCAGTTTTATAAGAATCTAGCAATGTTCCATCATTACAACCGATATCTAAGACAGAATCCCCAGGATGTAAATGAATTAATGTCTCTGCTTTATTTGCTACATCAGCTAAAGCATCTCGCATAGTTTGGTTGGTACCACTACGATACCAATAATTGCGATACATCTGCTCTGGGGGTACCGTATGTTTGAGTTGCAATAGTCGGCAACGACGACATAGTACTAACTCTAATGGTGCTTTATAAGCATCGGTTTGCTCTGGCTTAGGAAAGTCAGATACATATTGTTCCCCTAAAGAAAGAATAGGATCGAGACTCCCGTCACAAACGCGACATGTATTTCTAGTTTTCATAAATTAAAGTATTCCTGATTATTTTGACAAGCCGATTACTGAGTTACGATCGTAGACAATAGACTTATCAATTTCCGTTCTCCGTAAAGTCACCCAAAATACATGAATTAAAAAGGCTAGGCGCACTGGTATTATAGCAATAATCATGGAAATAATTTTAGCGATGAATGATATATTTTTATCTGTCAGAAATTCATGATAATGAGATAAGGTGTAAGAACCTTTAGCTCGAAATACTATCAAAGTTCCAAAACTTCGCCAAGGTTCGGATTTAACGACAGTTGACTTAGTTTGGTCATCTAAGAGATCGAATGACCAAATTAATCGGGGCCACTTAAACATCCAAATCTCAAAATCTCTAGGTTTCCATTGAGCATTACCATAACGAATTTTAACCAGAGATTCTATAATTACATAAGCACTTTTTGGCAATGGAGACTGGCATATAACACCGATATGAATAAATTCTGTACCAAAATAAGTTTCTTTATCGCGGGGATCCCAAAAAGATTTTTTTATTACTATACAGCCAATAAATGACATGTAGTTAGCTGCATCTATAAGTAAATTCGCAAAAGTAGTATTTTTATAATTTCGATCTTCCTTAAATGGTAAACGACTATCTTCTAATAATAACTTTAGATGGACATCCCATACTTCGGCATTTACCACTACCAAATCGATATCCTTATTATCGAGCGTTTTAATTACTCTATCGATCGCGTTCTCTTTTAGTAAATCATCATCGGTAAATAACCAACAGTATTCACCCTTGGCTAGTTCTACAGTTTTACAATAATCTTGGTCTACACCTCCTTTTACTGGTAAACGAACATACCGTAACTGAGGGCAATTAGCAGAATATTGTTCGACAATTGATTGAGTTCGATCTGGTGAATTGCCATCTACCACTAACAATTCTATTTCATCAGTTAATTGAGGGATAATACTATCTAGCGTTTCTCCAATAAAATCTGCGCGATTATAAGTGGCAATACAAATGGATAGTTTAATTTTCTTCATTTTTTAATGAACTCCAATCCTACAACTCCTTCTCCAGGCGATAGATCTATCTTATCAAAGTATTTATAATTTCCCCCCATATAGTATGGCTCATGCCAATTTGGATATAACTTACCAGACCAACGATATACTAGATTATTTCTGAGTTCACCTTTAGTCTTTTCTCCATAAACAATAAGTCGAGTAGGTATTCCAGTAATTGGATAAAACCTTTCTTCTAATAACTGTTCGTTGTAGATATATTCAAGAAAAGTAAATCCTTTATCATCTTTATTTAATAATTTATAGAAATCAATATCTACATATTCTTCTGATGCTTCAGCGGCACATGGTAACGTAATAATTAATTTTCCACCTGGTTTTAGTAGTTTCCAAATTTTCTCGATCGCAGCTATATCTTGAGGAATATGTTCGATTACGGATACACTTGTAATAATATCAAATGTATTTTCTTGGAAGGGAGTTTCTTCAATCAAGCAGCCATATGTTTGTGCGCGATGATTCCATTCAGTTAGATTTAACCAATTCTTCGTAATTTCCAAGTCAGCAGGATCGGGATTCAGCAAATCAATACTTAGATTTGGATATTGCTCTAAGAATATTAGTGGGAGTATCCTTGGTGATGAAACATCCAACCACTTCCCGCTTGGATTGTTTCCGATTGACTGCCAAACAAATTCAAACTCAAAGTATCGCGTCAAATCCATTGGATAAAGTGTTGCTCTCCAGAGTTCCTTTGATAATTTGAGATCGCGACTTTTCAGCAGTAACTTTCTGGTTAAATCACTAGCTTTTTTATGTAAATTTAGTCCAGGAGTATTTAACTTTTGGGCAGCTAGATAATACGGGGGTGAAGCAAAAAATCCCAATACGCTATAATATATTTGTCTTAATATATTTGGAGGAGGTGGAACTTGAGTGACTTGCTGATAGTTTTTTGTTAAAGTATTCATAATCGATTACTGATAAATTAAGAGTTAGTAATAGCTGATAAAAATCGTTGACGCAGATTCGAGCAAAACAATATTGATAGTATAGTATTCAGGCAATGTACAATCAGTAAATATGGGATCATCCAACTTTCAATAGGTCTAATTGAATATATAATAAATGTCGAAAATCCAGACATGAAAATTGGTATTAGCAACTCTAAGAAAAGATTTATTACATTTTCTTTTGGTAGTAAATAGAACCATGCTAAAGGTATGCTTACAAGCACTTGTAGTGATTTCAGTAGTGACCAGGTAAAAGATGCCCCAATTGTACCAGAGTTAGGAACGACAATAATTAGAAAAGTGAAAAGTAATCCAGCAAAACCCATTGTCATAAAAAACCATCGTCGTGTTTCTCCATAAGCTAAATGTAGTGAAAAAGGTGTAATCATTAAACTATTTAATCCCGTATTCAATAATAATATAGATGTAGGTTTGGAAACATTAGCAACAATATCTGGATTGTGCGTCCACATTCTCAATATGTCAGGGGCAAAGAAAGCAATAGTAAGGGAAAGAGGTACTACGATTGCTATCATCAACTGATTTGAAGCCCGATAAGTTAATGATAGGTGTTCTTGATTTTCCTCAGCCACCAAAGTAGAAAATTTTGGAAAAATATAATTAAATACTGGTGTAGTCACAATTGAAATGGATCTGCCAATAGTAGATGCTAATACATAGTACCCGAACTGTTCTAATGGTAGCAGGGTTGATAAAATTATTTTATCCATTTGTGTGAGGAGTAATCCTAAGAGATTAATACTTCCAACTCCAACTGAAAACTGAATAGATTCGCGGATAACTTGGAAATCGAATTTTGGTTGACTTTCTTTGGGAAATAAATCGAACAAAAATAGTATTCACCGTGATTAAACTATCTCCTGATTCTTTACTTTTTCTATTACCATCATTTGTGCTAATTGACTAAGACTGACTTTGGGAGTCCATCCTAACTGATTGATTGTACCTGGATCTGACACTAATCTTTTGTATTCAGGAATAAATCCTTGTTGAATTTTCACATATTCTTCCCAGTTAAGATTTATCTGTTCAAAACAGATTTTCAACCAATCTTTGACTGAAAAATATATCCCCGAACCAATGGCTGCCTCAAAGATATTTTCTTGAGACATTAGAGTCCAAATGCCTTGAATTACATCTCCAGCAAATGTCCACTCTTTTTCAACGGAAATATCACCGATCTCTAATATCTCCTCACTACCTGTTGCAATCCTAGAAACAGCACTAGCAATTTTTTGGCTTAAATGATTTTCTTTTCTCAGCGGACTTTCGTGATGAAATAAATAACCAATATATACTTTAAGACCTAAAGTTCGGTAGTAACGGGCTGCATATACAGATTGAATTCGAGCGATAGCATAGGGACTGGAAGCCTCAAATTCATCATTTTCATTTATGGGCTGCCCATTATTTTTGAACTGTACTCCACTACCCGTGATAAAAATTTTGGCATTCGGAGCATATTCCTTTGCAGTTTCAAGAATATTTAGTGTTCCAGTAGCGATAGTTTGATGGTTGTCGAACAAAGCTCCATGTTTTGTGGTAGAGCTGGCTGCCAAGTGAAATATATACTCTGGTCTATGTTGACCAACTAAATGCTTCACAAATTCTAGATCGCTAACATCACCAATAATGCCAACCGATCGAGAAACAGGGACTACTTCTACTTCGTTCTCGCAACATATTTCTTTCAAGTAGTAACCATCTTGACCATTTGAACCAAACACTAGAGCTTTCATGTTAAGGCAGTGATTTAAGGGTAATTTTCGATCGCTGTCTGCCAAACGGTCTAATTAACGATCGTTATCAATGCCTGACATCGGGATGAACTGAATACAGTTTATCCTGTTATCGAGCCATAATCGTTCCGATCTCGAAAATTGTTGCTCTATCCAACAAAGGATCGGGGATCTTTCCTCAAAAATGGCTGCTGAGAGGGTGGTTGAAAAGTATCAGATAGCATTAAACCCTGGATAATCCCCCATCCCCTAAAAAGCTATCCATTACATTACCCATAAATCTAACGGCGAAGGAGAGGGAAGGGTGGGAGGTGGGAGGATGGGGAGGAAAGAATTCGGACGTTTTTGGCCGACACCCCCCACACCCAGTCTCAAAATCTGTAGATAATGGCTTAAAAAGGGGAGTTAGGGGGATTCTTTAGGGTGTATGGGTAGTACAACTGACTTTTCAAACAACCTCTTAGTTTGACTTTATCCATTTTGCCATGATAATGTCACCATCAAAGGGTTAGCCCTGGGTTTGGCGAAGGTGAATGAGAGGCACCCCTGGAAGCTATGTCATATGGCTGTCAAGTGGTATGTAGTAATATTAGTGCCATCCCTGAAATCGTGGGTGATGCTGGTGAGTATTTCGATCCCTATGATTTAGATAGTATGAGCCATGCGATCGAAAAAGTTGTATATTCGGAGACAACAGCCAGCAATCTCAAACAATTGGGATATGAAAGAGTTAAGCTTTTTTCTTGTGACTTGTGTGCCGAAAAGATAAACAAAGTTTATCAATCGCTTTTATAAATGTAATTATACTTGCGATCTAGATCTCATTGTTTGAAATCTTTTCAATAAACTCCATAGGGTAGGTAATTGTTGCGATCGAGGGCAATATTCCCAAATCAGATACAGAATAGCTAGCATAAACAAATGAGATTTAGGATGGAAAAATACGTATTTTAAACCAGCTATTGTCTTGAGAGGTAATTCTTTCTGTTCGTTGCTAAAATCATTTTTTAGCACAATTTGCGGTGCTACCCAAGCCTCAATTCCTGCTTTTTTTGCCCGCATAATAAATTCTGAATCCCCATGATAGTGCGGGCATAATTTAGCATTATATAGTCCAACTTGTTTGAACACATCAGATCTAATCAGTACGCCATTGCCAGGTAATGTATCGACAGAGATTAATTCCTCAGTTAAGATATTATCATCAATATTGGTAATGTTTATATCATTATAGGCAATTTTTAAAAACCGATCGGTACCCCAATCTGAATATGTACCTAATGACCATACTCGATCGCCTGGAGTGAGATAATCTATTCGATTGCCTAAAATTGAAAGTTGATTTTTTTCGGCTAAATCGACTAGTTTCTGAATATGATCGGGTAAGATAACTGCATCATCATTAATAGTTAGAATAAAATCGAGTTGTCGATCGAGTGCCAGTTTCACACCAGCATTAGTTGCCCCAGTCCAAAATTGACGATCGCTTACTTCTACTAACGTAACTTGAGGAAATTGTGTTTCGATCAGATTTACTGTGCCATCACTCGAACTCGAATCGACGACAATTATCTGTAAATTAGGATAGGTTTGAGCGAGGATTAGATCCAAGAATCTACATAACTTATCTTTGCGATTAAATGTTGGAATTATTGCCGCTACAGTTGCCGAATTAGGCATTTTAATTAAAATAGGATTATTTTAGTAAGGTATCTATCTCAAGGATGACTCTTTCTACAGAAATATTTTCGACACAAATAGGTCGGTCAAACTTACATTTCCAGTCACAAAAGAAACAATCTAGTTCTTCAGTTGCAACTCTAAACTTATTTGAATCTCCATACGGAAGAAATCGTTGATAGTGTCCCCCGCCAACAACAGAAACCAAAGGAGTTCCCACCGCGATCGAAATATGTGAAGGACTACTATCCATTGCTATACATATTTTAGCACTAGCAATCAAACCTGTTAACTCAATCAAACTAGTCTTTCCACAAACACAGATAGGTTTGGCTAGTTTTAGATGTGACTGGATCCGATCTGATATCAATTTTTCGGCATAACTTCCACAAATTATGCTAGAAAGACCATATTCAGTCCATAAATAATCGATCGCCATAGACATTTTTTCGGGTAGCCAAATCCGATAATCATCCAAAGCTCCAGGACAAATTATGGCGAAAGGCGGAGTAATACCATAAGATTTAGTTAGTGCTAATGCTTCTGTAGTCACTATTGGCGGCAAAGTCCACTTTGGTACTCCGTCAAAATCTCGATCGATACCTAGATACTTTAAAAGAATAGCATTTTTTTGGACTTCGGATATCCAAGGGGGATTTGTTTGAGGCGCGTTTTGTTGTTGGGGATCTGGCTGAGGAGATGGAAAAATGTCACGAGTCACATATTCGATCGATCTTTCACTGGCTAGATCGGCTTGAGACAAATCAGTGCAAATGTATCCTTCATTTATGCCAATTTTTCGGTCGGCAGAGACAATAAATAAGAGCTGAGAGTCAGACAGTCTTCTCGGAAGTGTCGGGCAAATTACTAGATCGTAATGGGATTTGAGTAATTCTTGCTGAAATCGAAATCTATAAGTTAGATTGCGAGTGAATGCTAGAGTCTGAATCGGGATAAATGAGTCATAAGTCGAAGATGTGCCCAATATGCCCAGATCTAATAGTTTGACAATACTATGAGATTGGTGTGATGATATTATATCGACATCCCATTTGTCTGGGGGATAGGTTTTCCGAATCCCTGGCAACATTCCTGTCAAAATGACAAAATCACCGATCGCCCCACTATCTATGATTAAGAGCTTTTTTCGATGATTTGAATCTCTACTCGCTGTTTTGACAAAGACTAATTTGACGATCGAGTCAGTCATCAATTGACTCAATCTAGCAATCCAAAGAATTAGCAAACTTTTTTTAAGCGATGAACCTTTGATTTTCATGTCAGTAAGTTTTCATTGTGATAGTCTTAAAAATGTGTCAATCGGCTCAATTATACTCCAAACAGACCGTCGATCCACGTAAATTTAACTGCTCTCAAACTTAATACCTGCTACAATGCGAACTCCAGTTGCCTTTATTATTTTTAATCGCCCAGATACAACTAATAGAGTATTTGAAGCTATTCGTCAAGCTAAACCGCCTCTATTGCTCGTCATTGCTGATGGAGCTAGAACATCTAAACTAGGTGAAGCCGAAAAATGTGCGGCTACTCGTGCAATTATCGATCGAGTAGATTGGGATTGTGAAGTGCGAAAAAATTACTCTGATGTTAATTTAGGCTGTGGAAAAAGAGTTTCTTCAGGGTTAGATTGGGTGTTTCAAGAAGTAGAAGAGGCAATTATCTTGGAAGATGATTGTTTACCTCATCCTACCTTTTTTCAATTTTGTGAGGAGTTATTAGAATATTATCGAGATGATAGTAGGATAATGGCAATTTCTGGCAATAATTTCCAGAGAGGCAAAAAGTATAGTGATGATAGTTATTACTTCTCTCGTTATAATCATGTTTGGGGTTGGGCAAGTTGGCGACGGGCATGGAAGCATTATGATTTTACCATGAGTGACTGGCCGCAGGTTCGAGATAGTAACTGGTTAAATATTATCTTGGATAATAGGGAGTTATCTAAATATTGGACAGTCGAATTTGAGAAAATAAATCGTGGGGAGGTTGATACTTGGGACTATCAATGGATATTTGCTTGCTGGATTCAAAACAGTCTAACTATTTTACCTCAAGTAAATTTAATTTCTAATATTGGATTTAATGCAGATGCAACTCATACAAATAAGGATGTGCCTTGGGCAAGTCAATCTATTTATCCAATTGAATCACCGTTAATTCATCCATCCTTTATTATCAGAAATGCAGTAGCTGATTCTTTTACAGCAAACATTATGTATCAATCTAACTTATTCAAAAAAGCTATGAATAAACTCAAATTTATATTAAATAAATGGTGAGTATATATTTATTTTTGTTTCAATTATCGCCAAATCTGCTTAACTTTTGACCAAAGACGAGGATTTTTCTTTAGACAATCGATCGGTGCGGCGATCGCTATTGAATATAGATAGTATGAAGGCGATCGATTTCGGCTTGTTGTTGGTAAAAATTTATGAATTATTAGGAGTATATTTAATGAGCATGAAAACTATTTCGATTTTGATACCAACATATAATCGAGTCGCATTATTGCAAAAAGCCGTTGAAAGTGTATCTACTCAAATTGAAAAATTTAGTCTCGAACAAAATGTAGATATTGTGATCTGTAACGATCGATCTCCTGATAATACTGAAGACTATTTAAGAACTCTTGAGAGTACATACATCATAACTATTAATAGATCGCACAATCTTGGAATGTCAGCTAATATTTTGACTGCTTTAACAGAAAATTGTCAGAGTGAATGGGTTCTAATCATTACTGACGATGATACATTAGAATTTGATGTATTGCCTGCAATTTTAAACAAATGTCAGCAAATGTTAGTCGATAATGTCTCAATTTGTCTAACACCAAGGTATTCGTATCTTAGCACTGGAGAGTTGCATTGTATCGAGTGCAAAAGTTTCCGTCAAGATACATTAATACAACCGAGTCCATCCGCAGCGGGGAAACTAATGTCAGATGGTTTTATTCTATCAGGTATTTTATTACAACCGAGTAAAGTCGATTATTCACTGTGGCGCGAGAACATTGAAAATGCGATGTTCCCGGTTATTTTAACTGGGGCAACATTACGTAGCCAATATGGATATTATTGGTCGAACAAGATTGTTAATCACACCGTATTAAATGAGTGCTTTTGGGATAGATGGGGGAAAACAGAGGTCGATAGAGAATATCGAATTTTCATGGATTGGATTAAATCATATGCGATTTTAGCACAAGCTTATCAATCGAATGCTAATGACTATAATCAGTTTTGGCAAGGCGCAAATCCACAACTGAAAAGGTTGTATAGCTCTTATTTATTTACCGCTCCGGCAGGTATGAATGGTTTAATTGAATTACATGGTATTCAAGTCGCGTCGGATCTAGTTGCAAAAACTATTTTTTGTTCTAATTGTTTTTGGTCAATATTATTAGCTCTTATATCTATCAAATCGATTGCGAAATCAACTATTAAATCAATCCTACTGTTCCAAATACCAACACCTAATTTCAATGCTATAATCGCAACTATTCTGATCTTGAAGAATGAATTAAATCAAACGTATAAATAGTTTTAATATTATTTATTTGGCTCAGTATTTCCCATTTACATTATGACGATCGATATCCAAAATACTGGATATCGATCGTCATAATACTGCGAATATCTCAGACAATACTACGTTAGAAAATAATAGTCCATCTGGATCTGCTAGTCGAATTGAATTATCTTGACTCAATCCCTTTACAGCTAACATAACTTGTAGATCTAGCCCTAATACTTCCACCCAACCATAGCGTTGATATTTGGCGATACATTTCCACAAATCATCTAGGATAGCTGCGCCAAATTCAGCGGCGATCGATCTCAATTCTACGCCCTCCCGCAACCGCAATCTCAACATCAAAGTTTCTAACAACCTTTCATGGCTAGATATTAATTCTGCTTGCCAATGACATCCAGCAGCCACCCAATCGTAATATGTGTCGGTTGTCCGTGGGCGGGTAAATCGAGATCCGGCTAAATAGCTAGCTGCGCCCATGCCAAATGCATAGTATGGTAAATTGCGCCAGTAGGTGAGATTGTGCCGACATTGTGAACCCGATCGAGCGTAGTTGCAAATCTCATAGTGTTGGTATCCTGCCGTGGTTAGGATCTGTTGAGCTGTGCGGTACATTTGGGCAGTGGCTTCATCGCTGGGTAAAGGGCGATCTCCTGGGTTGTATTGTTTGGCAAATGGGGTGTGGGGTTCGACAATGAGGTCGTAACTAGAGATATGCTGGGGGGAGAGTGCGACCGCTTGGTGTAGGGAATCTTCCCAGTGGTTGAGGGTTTGTTGTGGTAAGCCAGAAATTAGATCGAGGCTCCAGTTAGATACACCAGTTTGACGAACGATGTCTACAGCGGCGTAAATATCGGCTACAGTGTGCGATCTGCCGCATAATTGCAATAAATCGTCTTGAAAGGTTTGTACCCCCATGCTGACCCGATTTACCCCCGCTGCGAGGTAGTTGGTGAGTTGGGATCTGTCGAAGGTGCCAGGATCGATTTCGATCGAAATTTCCGCCCCAGATGCAATCCCAAATTTGGCGGCTAATTGCTCTAAAATTTTGCCGATTTGCTCGGCGGTGAGTAAGGAAGGTGTTCCCCCACCAAAAAAGATTGTCTCCAGCGGTGCGCCGTAATTAACTTGGGTCGTAATTTCTCGACTCAATTCCCCCAGGTAGATGTGGATATTACCAGAATTTGAGCCATTTTTGCGATCGCCCACGACAAAGACGGGAAAGTCGCAGTAATAGCATCTTCGCCGACAGAAGGGGATGTGGATGTAGGCGGCGTTTGGGTGCATGGGAAAGTGGGGGATGGTTACGATTAATTTCGATCGCATTTTGCGTACTGTGTTGGGTTCTGAGGTTCAAAGGTTGGGTTCCCAGGGCTTCTACCCAACCTACGCAAGATGGGAGTAACCGAATAGGAAATAGTTAATAGCCCAACAGCAGCAGATATAATGACGGTAGAGAAGGCGGAGATCGTCACTCTCTATATTTATACCTCACCCGATCGGGAGCCACCCATGCTCGATTTTACTATCATCCTTCTACTGATTCTAGCTGCGGCGGGAATTGGCTACGACATTGTAGATATATTGCCCGAAGAAATGCTGACAAACGTTACCAATATGCAGGGGTTGCGAATTGTTTCAGCAGGTTTTGCAGCACTGTTTGGAGGGCTATTTGGGGTGGGAGTAAAAACTGCTTACCGCCGATTGGAATCTCAGGTGCGAGATTTACCTGTGGAGGTATTATTGACGCGGGCTGTTGGTTTGGTAATCGGTTTGTTGATGGCAAATTTGATGTTAGCACCAATTTTTCTCTTACCAGTGCCTTCGGAATTTACCTTTCTCAAACCTCTATTGGCGATCTTGGGTAGTGTGATGTTTTGCTATCTGGGGGTGACTTTGGCTGACACTCATGGCGGCGCATTTTTGCGGTTGATAAATCCACAGAATATGCAAAGTACTCTAGTTGCTGAAGGTACTCTCAAGGCGATCGCCCCCAAGGTAATCGATACTAGTTGTGTGATTGACGGGCGCATTGAGGAGTTATTACATACCGGATTTGTTGAGGGACAAATTTTAGTGCCTCAGTTTGTGATTCAGGAGTTGCAAGCTTTAGCAGATTCGGCCAACGATCTGAAACGAATTCGTGGACGCAGAGGGCTGGATATTCTCAATCGCATGAAAGTAGGTTTTCCCAATCGGATTATTATTCATCCGATCGACTATAAAGAGATTGATACTGTCGATGCAAAATTAGTCCATTTTGCCACCGAAATTCATGCCACGCTCTTGACAAATGATTATAATCTCAGCAAAGTTGCCAATCTTCAGGCGATATCTGTATTGAATGTCAATGATTTGGCTCATGCTATCCGACCAATTTATTTGCCAGGAGATTGTTTAGATATCAAAATTATTAAGGATGGGAAAGAAGCCGCTCAAGGGGTTGGTTATTTGGATGATGGTACCATGGTCGTAGTTGATGATGGGCGGAAATATCTGGGTGGTGAACTCAAGATTATTGTGACTTCCGCGCTTCAAACTTCGGCAGGAAGGATGATTTTTGCTCGACCTTATGCTTCGATGATGGCTTGAGGGATTTTGAATTTTAGTAAGTGTGTCCCTATCCCCTCAAGATATCCCTGAAGCAAAAAGTCAGTACCAATTTGTTGTAGTGTAACTCGTTCGAGGATTAGAGCTTGGGACATCGATCGACTTCCCAGATCGCCAACTGGAGACGGTGCTGCGATCCCGCCGATAATTTTGGGGGCGATGAAAGCTAGCACTTTCTGAATTACACCGTCGGCGATCGCCCGCGCCGCTAATGTACCCCCACATTCCCATAGTACCGACAGAAAACCGCGACCGTAGAGATGTTGCATCACTTGACTTGGGGTCACTTCATCTAGCTCCAAAATCTGAACCCCGCGATCGCGTAATCTAAGCTGCATTTCTGGGTTTGCCCCCATACTTGTCACTACCAAGGTTTGGGCGGTGCTGGTGTCCCATAGAGCCGCCTCTGAGGGCACATCCAACTGCCTGGTCATCACCACTCGTAATGGATTGGGTGTATCTAGTTGGTGACTAGTCAGATAGGGATTATCCTGACGTAGCGTATTGCCCCCAATCACCACAGCGTCAGATCCGGCGCGGAGATGGTGAACGTATTTTCGGGCTGTTTCGCTCGTTACCCAGGTGCTATGCCCGCTATCGGTAGCAATTTTACCATCAAGGGTCATGGCATATTTCAAAATTCCCAGGGGGCGATGATGCACGATCCGCTGAATAAATCCTTCATTTAATTCTGCACATGCGGCGGCTTCTAAGCCTACAAGCACCTCAATTCCCGCCTTTTCTAGCGTCACAATTCCCCCACCTGCTACCAAAGGGTTTGGATCTACCATGCCGATAATGACTTTCTCGATCCCTGCTGCAACTACAGCCTCAGAGCATGGCGGGGTTCTACCATAATGATTGCAGGGTTCGAGACTGACATATATTGTCGCTCCTTTGGCTCGAATCCCCGCCTCACGCAGTGCAAATACTTCTGCATGGGGTGCTCCAGCTCCTGGATGAAAACCTTCGCCGACGATTTCACCGTCTTTGACAACTACAGCACCTACGAGGGGGTTTGGCGCAGTTTTGCCCCAAGCTTGTTTGGCGAGATCTAGACATCGCTGCATCATTTGACGATCGAATTCTGTAAATTTCATAAGTTAGGGGATAGGGGATTGGGTATAGGGATTTGGGGATAGGGGATAGGGATTAGGGGATAGGGGATAGGGATTAGGGGATAGGGATTAGGGTTTAGGGTTTAGGGTTTAGGGTTTAGGGTTTAGGGTTTAGGGTTTAGAGGGTTTAGAGGCTTAGGAATCAGAGGGATTAGGGATTAGTGGGATTAGGATATGTTGCTTTTTGATTTTCATCTTCCCCTATTCCCTATTCCCTATTCCCTATTCCCTATTCCCTATTCTCTATTCCCTATTCCCTATTCCCTATTCCCTATTCCCTATTCCCTATTCCCTATTCCCTATCCCCTATCCCCTATCCCCTATCCCCTTCCCCTAATGACAATCGATCGAGAAACTGTTATTGTAAAGAAACATTGCGATATCTATCCGTGGAATCTAAATTTATGGCAGGTTTTCCCCGCAGCTTGTCCGATTCAAATACGATCTTTTGTGACTTTGATGGCCCTGTGGTAGATGTATCCGATCGTTATTACAGTACATACCATTTAGCACTAGCAGATACTGCCCGATTTTATCGCGAATCATTACAAGAACTAGAAGACAGTATTCCCCAGCCACATATCCGAGTTTTGAGCAAAGCTCGATTCTGGGAGATGAAACAAAATCGGGTTGCAGATCGCCAAATTGCGCTGGAGTCTGGCTTACAAGAGCACGAGATCGATTTTTTCATGCGCCGAGTAGCCAAAATTGTCAATTGCCCCGATCTACTTAAACAGGATAAAATTCAGCCAGGAGTCAGTTGGGCACTCAATTTACTTCACTCGCAAGGATTTCAACTAGTGCTGGTAACTCTCCGCGATCGAACTGAAGCTAGTGAGATCCTCGAACGATACAGGTTGATTCGATTGTTCTCCAGTATCTATGGTACCGAAAATCGACACGAAGCTGCTTATCAAAATTATACAGAAATCAAAACTCAACTCCTCACTCGGGCGATCGCCGAAAGTTATACTCAATTTACTAAAAATTGTGCTTGGATGATCGGCGATACTGAGGCTGATATTCTAGCAGCACAAGCGATGCAAATTCCGTCGATCGGTCTAACTTGCGGAATTCGCAGTTATCAACAACTCAGTCAGCTCCAACCAACTAGGATCGAAACCGATCTACTCGCAGCGGCTAATTACTTAGTGGGAATTAATTCTCTCCAGCTATGTCCCCAACCAGTATATCTCTGTAGTTGATATAGGAGGGGTCAGGGGTCAGGGGTGAGGGGTCAGCGAAAAGTGCAGTACATTGAGGATCTCCACAAGTAGAGCACCTTTTCAAGACAGGGGTCAGTTTGAGAAAGCTGATAGAAAGCATGGTTTGTTGGCGTAGCCTCCGCCTTGCGGAAGCACTTACATCTGTCTCAACCGCCCTCGCGACTGCTACAACATCTAGTCTGAAAGCGGGATTCCATGACTAATTTTCGGTGATGTTGCGGATATTTAGTTTGGATACTAATTCCAGCTCTTGAGCTGATGACGATCTTTTTTGTCTAGCTTCTGCTTGAGTAGCAGCTCTTTTGGATTTGAATCGAAGATCTAGAATGACGATCGCCATAGCCGCCAAAAATGCACCGCAAGTTCCACCCAATAACAGGAATAAAAGCTTGGGCGATCCAACTGGTTCTGTGGGGATGGAAGCCTTATTTATGATTCTAGCAGTCGATCGGTCGTTATTCTCGGCAAGCTGCAATTCTTTGACTTTTTTGAGCAGATTTTGATAGGTACTCTGGGGGATTTCTAGTTTTCGTTCCAAATCTCGTTGTTCTTGTTCTAGTTTGGGTAGGGATTTTACCCTTTGTTCGTAACTAGTACGGGAATTTTGCAAGGAAGCAAGTTTTTGAGCGGAGCCTAATCGCTGAACTTCTGATGACAGAAAATTGGCAATTAGTGTTTGTCTGAGTTCGCCAATCTGCAATAATCCCGATCGAGGTTGAATTCCATCGCCATTAATTTGAACGATTTGTTTTTGTAATAGGGCTTTGAGGTTAGTTTTTTTTGACTCTAAATCGACAATTGCTGGGTTTGCTTCCTGAAATTGACTGCGTTTGACTGCTAGTTGTCTTTCGATATCTTGAAGTTCGGTTAGGGTGGCTTTGATGGCCGGAGATTGGCTTAATGCACTAGCAGAAATTCCATCCTCAGAGTTTATATTTGCTTGTTGACGAAGTTGATTTGTTTGAGCAGTTTCTCGATCGAGTTCAGCGCGAACGCTATCGATTTGGGCATCTAAACTGGCGATCGTTGCGACGGCGGATTTACTTTCTTCGGCAAGATTGACGATATTATTCTTCTGTTTGAATATTCGTAGTGCCTCTTCTGCACTCCGCATTGCTTCTTTGTTTGCGGGTACTTGTTTGGAGATCGATTCGCGAATTGCTCTGGCTTCACCACGATTTGTCAAGATATCATTCTCTAGATAAGTATCGACGATCGTATTAACTATTGCTGCGGCTTCTTCAGGTTTAGGACTTTTATAGGTGATTTTCAGCACGTCTGCACCACCAATAATTTGTAGCTTGAGCGATTTTTCCAACTCTTCAACTTGTAAAGGTTTATTTCGCTTATTTTTGAGCTGAAGTTTGTCGATTGTTCGTTGCAAAATTGGCTGGGAAGAAATTACTTCCATCTGGGTACTAATCGGGTTTTGAGTTGCTACCAAAGATTTTAGATCGATCGCGCCTTCCTGAGCATTTGGCAAAACGCTATTACCGATCGCGCTGAAAGTAGGCGGTTTAAATAATAGCTTGCCTGCGGCTTCATAGGATGGTTTGAGCAAAGTTGTAGCCATTGCACTTGCTCCGACTGTCGCGATAAATATCCCCGCAGCAGGTAGCCAATGACGTTTCACTGCTGAGAAATAATCAACCAAATCTAGATCGATCGATTCCCGATATTTTTGAAAGAGTTGAGACTCAGTAACTTCTTTCGCCTTACCAAAAAACTTTGATATCTTGGAAAATTTTGAATCATCAGAAAACGCTGAATCATCAGCAAACATCGAATCATTAGACTTCCTAGACTTGCCAGATGTTCTGGCACTTTGGCTAGGAGATGATTTACGTGAAAAAGTCATTAGAACGACCTCATGGATGAGTCTATTTGAGAATCGGGGACGACTCGATACCACTCTAGCCTGTTAAGTGGCCGATTCACTACGCATAAATGGCGGATCTCTAGGATTAACGCCTACTGTAAATGGCTGAAATCTAAGCTGATAAATGATTTTACCCATTTTTGTCACAGTGAGGTTGCGATCTCGATCGCAACATAATATCATGAGGAACGATCGACAATAGGTTAGGGGGTAGGGGATAGCGAAAAGTGCGGTATATTGAGGGTTTCCCCGCTTGGTTTATAGGAGTTTTCTTGGATGATAAATGATTTACCATTGGCTCCGATTGTTAGAATTGCCACCGAAGCAGATATCGATGGAATTTTGGCTCTTCAGTCACAAAATCTCTACCTCAATTTATCCAGTGATGAATTGGCTGATGGGTTTGTGACGACACCTTTTACCCCAGATTTAATTCGGGATCTACTCGATCGAGATGGTGTATTTATTGCTGAAGTTGGGGGTAAAATAGTTGGCTATGTGCTGGCAGGTGGATGGGATTTTTACGCTCAATGGGAGATATTTCGATTGATGATATCTCGATTGCCAGATCTGAGCTTTCAGGGTGAAAAAATTGATATCGATCGCAGTTTTCAATATGGCCCAGTTTGTATCGATCGAACCTTCCGTGGCAGTGGTATCTTATCTCAATTACTTGAATTAATCCACTCTAGTTTCAAAGACAGGTTACCGATTGGTGTGACCTTTATCAATCAATTAAACCAGCGATCGCTAGCAGCACATCATCGTAAACTCGGCTTTGAAATTATTGACGAGTTTGAATTTAACAATGGTAACTTTTACACCTTAGCCTTTACAACCATCCAGCCATCCTCACCCCGTCTGTTATCGGGAGATTGGGTAAAAACCCCGTCTTTCAAGACGGCTTTCTAGGCGCAAACGCTAGTCGCAGCAGTATGCGCTGTAACTAAGTACTAGTGTTCTTCTTCGTCAGATTGTGTTAAAATAGGGTAGCTAGGGTTAAACTCCTGCGCCATCGTGAAACAGGGACTCAGACACACTTTTAGGCGTAAATATTTTGAGCAAAGAGCGGCGAAAACTCTTTAAACAGCTAGGGATTGAAAAAACAGGACATCCCACCACCAGAAAACCAAACTTTTGAAGTTGCGGATTGGTTTTCGGTCAGGTTTCCCGACCATGAAAACCAACCAAGCACGAAAACGTAGAGCGGGGCACGCTCGAACGCTAGGCTCGTATCCTAGTACGCTTGGGGAGATAGACCCTCTGGGGTTCGCTAAGTTAGGCTGGAGGATTGGTACTTTGGTACGGTTCGTTGGTTTAAGCATTTCCGCAAGGATAGTGAATTTAAAGGTTGTTCGTAGAGCCAAGAATCCTCACGCTCATCTGAGCTGAGGAGTGTCAAAATAGCAAGATATCAACGTAACGCGATCGGTCAACACCTAGCTAAAATTAATGAACCCCGCCACCCGAAGCTATCATATCACCACATTTGGCTGTCAGATGAATAAAGCTGATTCCGAACGGATGGCGGGAATTCTCACCGAAATGGGATTCGAGTGGTGTGAAGATCCATTTAGTGCAGATTTGGTACTTTATAATACTTGCACGATCCGCGATCTAGCCGAACAAAAAGTTTATTCTTATCTAGGCAAACAGACACGGCGCAAAAAAGACAAGCCAGATCTCACCCTGATTATGGCAGGATGTCTCGCACAACAGGAAGGAGAAGCCCTATTACGGCGGGTTCCCGAACTAGATCTGATTATGGGGCCACAACACGCCAATCGTCTAGGGGAACTCCTAGAACAAGTATTTGCAGGGAGCCAAATAGTCGCTACTGAGCCGATTCATATCGTCGAAGATATTACCAAACCGCGTCGCGATAGTCGGGTAAGTGCTTGGGTAAATGTAATTTATGGTTGCAACGAGCGGTGTACTTATTGTGTGGTGCCAAATGTGCGCGGCATCGAGCAATCGCGAACTCCAGAGGCAATTCGCGCTGAAATTGTCGAATTGGCAAGTCAGGGATATAAAGAAATTACCTTACTCGGTCAAAATATTGATGCTTACGGACGAGATTTGAGTGGAACTAATCCAGATGGTCGTCATTTACATACCCTCACAGATTTACTTTATTATATCCACGATGTAGAGGGAATCGATCGCATTCGATTTGCCACTAGTCACCCCCGTTATTTTACCGAGCGATTGATTAAAGCCTGTCACGAATTGCCCAAGGTATGCGAACATTTTCATATCCCATTTCAGTCGGGAAATAATGAGATCTTGAAAGCGATGTCCCGTGGTTATACGCACGAAAAATATCGCCGAATTATCGATACAATTCGTGAGTGTATGCCCGATGCATCAATTAGTGCCGATGCGATTGTGGGATTTCCTGGTGAGAGTGAAAGTCAATTTGAAGATACCCTAAAATTGATTGCCGATTTGCAGTTTGACATGGTAAATACAGCCGCCTATTCACCTCGTCCAGGTACCCCCGCAGCCCTCTGGAGCAATCAAATTAATGATGAGGTCAAAACAGATCGGTTGCAGCGAATCAATCACCTAGTATCGCAGATAGCGATGAATCGATCGCAGCGTTATCTCGATCGAGTCGAACAAGTTTTAGTTGAAGACCAAAACACCAAAAATCCAGCCCAAGTATTAGGTAGAACTAGTGGTAATAGGCTGACATTTTTTGATGGCGATATTGAAGAACTACGCGGTCAAATTGTCAATGTAACAATTACCGAAGTTCGATCGTTTAGCCTCACAGGTGAGATGAGGATGAAAACCATTGTCCAATAACGGTAGTTGTCCGATTTACAGTGGAGCGATAGCTGATGATTCCGACTGCAAATTTAATTGATTTATCCTTGTCGATCGATTTTAGCTCGATCGATTTAACAGAACCTCAATTCTACAAATTATGTAATGATAATCCCAATCTGCGGATTGAAATGAGTGCTGATGGAGAATTAATAATTATGCCCCCAGCTTTTGGTGAGACAGGTAAACGTAACTTCGATTTGAATGTTCAATTGGGGATATGGAATCGGATATCCAAGCTAGGATCGGCTTTTGATTCTTCGACTGGCTATACTTTGCCAGATAGTAGCAAACTTTCTCCCGATGTTTCCTGGATCGCCAACTCTCGATTAATAGATGTAAACTTAAATCAGTTTATCCCAATTGCGCCTGATTTTATCATTGAGTTGCGATCCACAACCGATCGATTGCCACCATTGCGACAGAAGATGGAGCTGTATCGATCTAATGGTGTACGATTGGGTTGGTTGATTAATCCTCAAGATCGATCGGTTGAAGTGTACCGTTTAGGGCAAGATGCCCAAATATTGACCAATCCATCGATATTGACTGGAGAAGATGTGCTCATCGGCTTTACTTTAGATCTAACCACGATCTGGTAAAAAGCGAACGCAAAGAATCGGGTACTCTAGAGAGATGGTGTATCGATTACAATCTTAAATGTTTACCCTCAAAAATATTCTCTCTGTCTTATTACTGTTCGTGCCAATTTCGATCGCCGGACACTTTCTACATTGGAGCGAACAGGTGATATTTATCACCTCTGCCCTAGCAATTATCCCCTTGGCGGCATGGATGGGGACAGCGACCGAAGAAATTGCAGTTGTGATGGGAGCTGCCTTAGGGGGGCTATTAAACGCCACTTTTGGCAATGCCACAGAGTTAATTATTGCCCTGGTTGCTTTAAATGCCGGATTGATTAATGTCGTCAAAGCTAGTATTACGGGTTCGATTATTGGGAACTTATTGCTGGTGATGGGGTTATCGATGCTGTTGGGTGGGTTGAGATACAAGGAGCAGACGTTTCAACCAATTGTGGCGCGGGTGAATGCGTCGAGTCTGAATCTAGCGGTGATTGCGATGTTGTTGCCTACTGCGGTGGAGTATACTTCTGTGGGGATTGATAATGTGGCAATTCAGCGACTATCGGTCGCTGTTTCGATCGTGTTAATCTGCGTTTATGGGCTGACGTTATTGTTTTCGATGAAGACTCATACTTATCTTTATGAGGTGGGTTTAGCGGAGATGGATCCCGAAGAATTGGCGGCTGTCAATCTCGCGGATGATGATAATCATGGGAAAGTGAATTTACCATTGTGGATTTCGGTATTATTAGGCTGTACTTTATTAGTTGCCGTCGAATCAGAATTTCTCGTTTCTACTCTGGAAGTTGCTACTAATGAGTTGGGATTGACAGCGTTATTTACTGGGGTAATTCTCGTACCGATTATTGGGAATGCTGCCGAACATGCGACTGCGGTAACTGTGGCAATGAAGGATAAAATGGATTTGTCGATCTCGATCGCGATCGGTTCTAGTCTCCAGATTGCCTTATTTGTCGCGCCAGCTTTAGTATTAGCTGGTTATGTGATGGGTAAACCGATGGATTTGAATTTCAATCCATTTGAATTGGTTGCTGTGATGGTGTCGGTATTAATCGCCAATTCTATCAGTTCCGATGGACGTTCTAATTGGCTCGAAGGAACTCTATTATTAGCGGCTTATATTGTGCTAGGTTTCGCTTTTTACTTCCATCCGCCCATTCTCGGTGTTGCTTAGAAATAGAACTAAGTAACGTCCAATTCCTCTTTGGGTAGGAAAAATTCATAAACTGTCCCTACCCAAGACAGAAATTATCAATTATCAATTATCAATTAATTCCCTATGTCTGAAAGTCGAGTTCGTGTCGCTAGAGATAAGGCTGAATTAGTCAAATCATTGATGGCAGCGACTGATAATAATAGTCCGTTTCAAACTTACGCTGATGTGATTTTATTTGCAGCGGTATTGGGTAGCCGAAACCAACAGCGGGTAACATTGGGTGAGATTTCCAAGAAGGAACCAGGGCCGATTAATTTGGAAGTTTTTATCGCGCGTGGTTACGATCCCACGATCAAGTTGATTGCGATCGCGGCTACTGATAATATTAATGCAATTTCACCCGATCGAGGCGATTTTGAACAGCAGCGGATTCGGATTTTTGAGGAATATGCTAATGGGGGTTTGGAAATCCTCGCCCAAGAGTTGCGTGGTGCTGTAAACTATACAGAGCGGATTTTATTGATGCTATCTGCACCACTCGATCGATCTACTGATACTTCAGAGTTCGACCTGAGTAAGTTTTTGACATAAATATATCCTCGACTATTTGATAAATCAGGCATGTATTAGTTATGCTGAAAACCCTTAGAAATTGGACTTTCTAGAATTACCGCAGATACCCGACTTCTCGAAGAAGTCGGGTATCTGTCCAGTATTTAGCCGTTTGCAGTATAGTAAAATCGAATATCATCTAGCGTGAGAAATTCATCATGTTCGCTAAAGTTCCAGAGAGTAAAATGCACATCGTGCGCTGGCTGCTGGCTAGCGGTTGGGTGCTGCTGATTTTGTCAGCTTTTTACGATCCTATTTCCTTGATTCTAACAGATCCCAACAATCTCGCTAGTCCATTGCACGTTCATGCAGAGAGGTGTATACAGGTGCAGGGGGTATGTTTGGAGCAACCTAGCTATGTATTAGCTCCTCGGTTGTTCTGGGGGATTGTAGTGCCCTTGGGAGTGATTATTTTGGTAGTGGGGGGACATGAGGCTTGGCGACGAATTTGCCCATTGTATTTCATCTCACAGATTCCCCGTCGATTGGGAATTGGGCGCAAACGCGAACGCACGAATCCTGACACAGGAGTCGTGCGCGAGGAATTGGTAGCGGTGGATTCTGAGTCGTGGTTGGGTAAGAATTTTGGTTATTTGCAGTTAGCTCTATTTTTTATTGGTTTGAATATTCGGCTCTTATTTGCTAATGGTAGTGGGCTAGGATTTGGCTTATTTTTGGTAGCAACTGTTGCGGCGGCTTTGACGGTGGGGTGGTTATATAAGGGGCGGAGTTGGTGTCATTATTTTTGCCCGATGGCTCCGGTACAAATTTTTTATACTAGCAATCGTGGTTTACTCGGTACTGATGCTCACTTGAGTCCATCGGCGAGTATTACTCAGTCGATGTGTCGGACTGTTGACAGTAGTGGAAAGGAAAAAAGTGCTTGTGTAAGTTGTCAATCTCCTTGTCTAGATATTGATTCGGAGCGGACTTATTGGGCGAATATGGATAAGCCAGAACGAAAGTTATTGTTCTATGGTTATTTTGGGTTGATGTTGGGTTTCTTTGTCTATTTTTATCTCTATGCTGGTAATTGGGACTATTACTATTCGGGGATTTGGAGTCATGATGTCACTCAGTTGACTAGTTTATTCACGCCTGGATTCTTTATCAACGATCGAGCGATCCCGATTCCCAAGGTTGCTGCTGCACCTCTGACGTTGGGTGCATTTACAGTAGTTAGTTATTGGGGTTATCAGGGATTAGAAAATCTGATTAAGAGTGTATGTAAGGATTGGAGCGAACAGCAGGCAAGACATGTTTGTTATGTGTTTGCGGTATTTGTATCATTTAATATCTTTTTTGTGTTTGCGGGAAGACCAAATTTAAAGATGTTGCCAGGATGGGCAGAGTTATTATTTAATGGTTTCTTGGCGGTGGTAAGTACTCTTTGGCTCCAACGGAACTTTTCTCGCAGTAAGGTTCTATATCAACGGGAAAGCCTGACGGGAAATTTGCGCCGACAGTTACAGAAATTGAGTGTCAATTGGGCAGACTTTCTAGATGGTCGTTCTTTGGATAAGCTGGGGAATGATGAGGTTTATGTATTGGCCAAAGTTTTACCTGGATTTAGCCGTCAATCGAGATTTCAGGTTTATCAAGGGGTATTGCAAGAGGCGATAACTGAGGGCAAAACTCGATCGGCTGATAGTTTGGAGATGCTCCATGATGTGCGCGAACAACTCCAAATTAGCCCCGAAGAACACTATGAGATTTTGAATACTTTGGGGATTGAAAATCCTGGGTTGCTCGATCCTAGCGTACAACGCAGTCGTGAAGATGGATTGAGATTGGAAGGCTACCAAAATAAACTAGAATCATTGTTGATGAATCTAATTGCTAGTCGGGTATCGATCGAACAAGCTCTCAAAGAAAATCAAACTAAAATCGATGGGATGCGCTTGGAATATGGGATTACGGCTGAAGAACAGGAACGAGTACTACTTGCACTCTTCCATCCTAATAGTATCCTACTCAGTACCAGTGCAACGCTATTGGATCGACTCCAGCTCTGGAGTATGCGCTATACGGCTCTCAAAGATATCCCAAATCCGCCAGCTCCGGTATATGAGCTGCTTAAATCGATCGCTCTAGACCAACAGCGATCGATAGTGACACAATTACTAAATATGCTCGAACTATTAGGCGACGATCGAGTAGCCCCAGAAATCGCCCGCACGACTGGCTTCCTCGCTCATCAATCTGTCAAGGAAATAGTCGCCACCACTAATCTCCATATCTCCCCCCAAATTCATCAAATCCTCCTCTCTCAAGCTCCCGTAACCGGATTCGATGTCAATCCAAATCAAGTTGGCGGTTTGCATCTCACTAAGATAGGCGAACAGATGAATTACATTACTCAAATTACTCGGCAAGCGGCGCCTCACCTCAGTTTGAGTACTACTCTCCAAGACATGCTCCAAGAACTAGATCCTCTCACCAAAGCAGCCAGTCTACACGCCCTAAACAAAACCTCTCCAGAGCTGATAAAACAGCTTGCAGGGAACCTTGACGGAACAAATGATGCTGTGTTCCAAGAGACGATCGATCGCGTCTTGCAACGCCCCATCGCCGCCACCGCAATACCGACTCTCACCATCGATTTAGAACTACAGGGACACCACGAGCAACGGGTGTATCGACAATCGATCGTCAAAATCGGTCGAGCGTCGGATAATGATGTGGTAATTTTAGACGATCGAGTCTCGCGCTATCATGCTGTATTTAAAATCGATGCAAATGGGATCGCCATCCGCGATCTTCGCAGTCAGTCTGGAGTAAGATTTGGTAAAACAGATTTACGCGATGCTGAATCTATTGTAGCCAATGATACGAAGATTTATCTCTCACCCATTGATGATTTAGTTATTACACCTCGATTGTCGATGACGGCTAGTCAAGAGCAGCCGATTACTACCCTCGAAAAACTATTATGGTTGCGCCATAGCCCACTATTTCAGTCCTTAAATAATCAGAATCTATTGGCGATCGCGCGTAATAGTAGTCTGATTATTTATAACCAAGGCGATCTCCTTTGTCGAGCTGGAGAACCCGCAGTTGCTCTATTATTACCGATCGCTGGCACCGCGCAAAGTGACAAACATACGTTCGCATCAGGCGAAAATATTGGCGAAATTGATGTTCTCACCAAAACCGCATATGCTGAAACAGTAGTAGCCAAAAGTCCCAAAGTTCCAACCTTAGTAATCCAAGCCGATAGCTTCAATGAATTGCTCGATCGGGAACCAAAAATTACCCGTCAATTATTAGTCTCGATCGGTCAAAGGTTGAAGTAGTTTCGGATACTTGACTGCTTCTATAGCAGGGGTCAGGGGTGAGGGGACAGGGGTCAGTTTGGGAAAGCTGACGCACTAATGGTTTGTTGGCGTAGCCTCCGCCTTGCGGAAGCATCTACATCTGTCCGAACCGCCCTGGCGGTTGCTATATCTATGCAGGGTGATGAATGGCAAAAATCCCCAACGAAAGTTAGAATGACATATTAGAGTTAATAGTTTAAAATTCATGATTCTCAAGCAAAGTATTTAATTAATCCACTTGAATTGGCAGGATATGACGTGGTTACGGCAAGTGCAGCAGGTTTAAATAAGCAGGTAGATCGACTTGTCCTAAATTACGCGATCGATGATAATCGGATCCTAAAATAAAACGTAGCTATTAATTGGGAGCATGTTCTTTGATTCACTTACGCCTGTCTAGTCCCCAAAACCCAGATGATTTTCAGGATTTAGCATTGCGTCTAGAAACTATGATCGATCGTAAATGTACCATCGGTCGATCGCCAACAACAACAGTGGTTTTAGATAGTCAAGAAGTTAGTCGTTTGCATGGCGAAATTGTCGAACGTAATGGTAACTATTACTTCATTGATACAGGTAGTTCGGGTGGATCTTTATGGAATGATGTCGCAGTTATTGCCCATCAAGAACATCCACTCAAGAGTGGCGATCTGCTATCTTTGGGCAGCTTTACGCTCAAAGTCACCCAGATTGGCGACCCCGATGCCGTTACGATGGTCAAAGCACCCGTATTGACACCAGCTCAGTATATGCCAGTATCGGCGATCGCTCCCGCAGAATTTACCCGCTGGCAAAAGGGCGAGATCGCCGTAAACTGTGCCGAAATCATCGACGAAACCGAAGATGTCAAAACCTTCCGATTTGTCGCCGAGCCTCCAGTACTATTTAGCTATAAACCTGGCCAATTTGCCACCCTTACCCTCGAAATTAACGGCGAAGAAGTCTTACGCTCCTACTCAATTTCCTCCACTCCTTCTCGCCCACACAGTCTAGAAATTACCGTCAAAAGAGTCCCACCACCTAGCCCATATCACCCTCCAGGATTAGTTTCCAACTGGCTTCATGACAATATGAAAGTCGGAACCAAACTTCAAATCAGCGGCCCACTTGGTAAGTTTACCTGCTTTCAATACCCTAGCCGCAAATTGTTATTTATTTCCGGTGGAAGTGGCATCACGCCGATGATGGGGATGTCGCGATGGGTATGCGATACCGTTGCCAATTGTGACATAGTATTTTTCCACAGTGCCCGCACTCCCGCCGATATTATCTATCACCAAGAGTTAACCCTATTATCTGCCAGACACAAGAACTTTCGACCCCTAGTTACAGTTACTCAATGGAAGTCTGGGCAAGGTTGGCTCGGATTGACGGGTAGGCTCAACGCCAACATGGTCAAGTTGACAATTCCAGACTTTATGGAGCGAACCATCTTTGTCTGCGGCCCAGCCGCCTTTATGGAGGCAGCCAAAGAAAGCATCGCCAGTCTTGGTTTCCCGATGGAAAACTATCATGAGGAGAGCTTTGGGGGTAGCAAAGTCAAGCAAAAAGCCGCACCGACTCCAGCTACACCCGCGATCGAAACACCCCAAATTGTACCTGCTTCATACGGTTTGCGGCAATTGTTACGATCTGGTGAACCAGCCGTGACTCCAGCCGTGACTCCAGCCGTATCTGCGGTTAAAATCGCGGTGGTTTTTAAAAAGTCCGATCGACATGTAGATACCGATGGTGAAGATTCTATTTTGGATCTTGCCGACCAAAATGGTGTCAAAATTCGCAGTAGTTGTCGATCGGGCAACTGCGGTACTTGCAAGAAAAAGAAATTCTCAGGTAACGTTAAGATGGGCGATTTTGACTCTGAAGCATTGGAGCCAAGCGAACAGAATGAAGGCTATATTCTAACCTGTGTAGCTTTCCCTCAAGACCTAGTAACTATGGATGCCTAGATACAGGGGTCAGGGGTCAGAGGTCAGTTTGAGACAGCCGATGCACTAATGGTTTCAGGACTTGTCTATGTCTCGATCGCCCTGGCGGGTTCTATGTGTTCTAAGAATAATAAGCGAGCACTCAGAATCGAACTGAGAACAACAGCTTGGAAGGCTATGGTTTTACCACTAAACTATGCTCGCGCCTGGAGGTTTTGCTTATCAACCTCACAAATATCATAACATACCTTGGTAGATTTGCAAGGGATATTTTGAGTAGGATCGATCGAGTAAATTATCCTTACCGAAACCACCTACTCAAAGCTCGCAAGTACTACTCTTTGGCAGTGCCAGCTTCAACCAATTTCACCTTAGTTGCCAATCCGAGCGATTGCAACAACTGAATCGTCATCCAAGTGATATCGAGTTCCCACCACTTCATCCCGTGACGAGCGGAATATTGATAAGCGTGGTGATTGTTGTGCCAGCCTTCACCATAAGTGGTGATGGCTACCCACCAGCAATTTTTGGAATTGTCGGTAGTCTCAAAATTGCGATAGCCGAATTTGTGCGTCGCGCTATTCACCAACCAAGTGCAGTGATAGACAACTACTAAACGAACGAATACACCCCAGAAGACAAACGGCCATCCACCGATCGCATACAACACTACACCTAATGCAACTTGCAGCGGAAAGAAGTACTCATTCAGAAACTTATAAACAGGATCGTCGGCGATGTCCTTGGTAAAGCGAGGAATATCACTTACAGCAGGGATTTCATAGCACATCCAGCGTACATGACTCCAAAGGAAGCCTTTGGTAGAGTCATGATGATCCACATTTTGGTCGGAGTGTAAATGATGATGACGGTGCAATCCTACCCACCAAATAATCCCACCTTGTAGGGCTAATGTGCCGCAAAAAGCTAAGAAATATTCCAACCATTTGGGTACCTGAAAGCTACGGTGAGACAGGAGGCGGTGCCAACCCAATGTAATTCCCAGTCCGCCAGTGATCCAATGTAATAGTAACGCCAGCCCTACAGCTTGCCAGCTAAAAAATTGTGGCAAAAAAGCACAGACTGCGCCAATGTGAAAGATCGTGAGCGCGATAATCATCGTCCAATTCAGACGAAGGTTTGTTGATGCGGCAACAGTCATGAGATAACCTAATGAAGAGTTTTAATAATATGCCCGATCTGCGTGCGGATCCCGTGGGCAAACAATTTACCCCATCGAATCATGAACAGCGCATTACATATTCTAGCGGCAGAAAAGGCACTATCACAGATTTTTGATGGTATTGATGGTGAAGTCAAGGGTAATATCCGCCGAGTTTTAGAAATTTATCGTCGTCATCGTGTGGGGGTACGGCATTTTTCGAGTGTCAGTGGCTACGGGCATGATGATTTGGGGCGAGAAACACTCGATCGAGTATTTGCGGATATTGTTGGGGCGGAGGCGGCGGCGGTGCGAGTTCAATTTGTTTCGGGCACTCATGCGATCGCTTGTGCTCTATTTGGGGTACTTCGCCCTGGGGATGAGATGTTGTCGGTGGTAGGTGCGCCCTACGATACTTTGGAGGAAGTCATCGGTGTGCGGGGAGAAGGGCAGGGATCGCTGAAGGAATTTGGCATCAGCTACCGTGAATTAGCCCTTCAGGGGGATGGTTCGATCGATTGGGATACTTTGAGTCATTCGGTGCAAGATCGTACCCGCTTGGTGCTAATTCAGCGGTCTTGTGGTTATGCTTGGCGATCGTCGTTATCGATCGCCGAGATTGAGCGCATTGTCTCGATCGTCAAACAGCAGAATCCAAACACCGTCTGCTTTGTAGATAATTGTTATGGGGAATTTATCGAAAATCGAGAACCGCCCCATGTCGGTGCGGATCTGATCGCTGGCTCCCTGATCAAAAATCCTGGCGGGACGATCGCTACAGGTGGCGGCTATGTTGCTGGTCGAAAAGACCTCGTAGAGGCGGCTGCTTGTCGCCTCACCGCACCAGGTATCGGCACCGAAGGGGGGCCGACATACGATCAGAATCGGCTCCTATTTCAAGGCTTATTTCTCGCGCCCCAAATGGTGGGCGAAGCGATGAAGGGAAATCATCTCACCGCTTATGTTTTTGACAAATTGGGTTATCCCGTCAATCCACCCCCTCTAGTTCCCCGTCGCGATGTGATTCAGGCGATTAAATTGGGTTCGCGGGAAAAATTAATTGCCTTTTGTCAGGCGATTCAACAAAATTCACCGATCGATGCCTATGTTAGTCCAGTTCCCGCAGTAGTTCCAGGTTATGAGAGCGAAGTGATTATGGCTGGGGGGACATTTATCGATGGGAGTACATCGGAGTTTTCCGCCGATGGCCCATTACGTTCACCCTATACGGCTTTTTGTCAAGGGGGTACACATTGGACACATGTGGCGATCGCCCTAGAAGCGGCAATTGAGGCGATCGAAGATCGTTAGAAATAACCCTACCCCAAAACTCAAAACTAGATCGACTGATAGCTGACCCCTGACCCCCGTAACAATCTATCCATTACCCACAGATTTTGAGTGTGGGTGGGGGTGCGGGGTGTGGGGGGTGTGGGGAGTGTGGGTGGAAAGCCTCTTAAATCTTTCCTCCCCATCCTCCGATGCTCCCCCATCCTCCCACCCTCCCCCTTTAGATCTGTGGGTAATGGATAGGCAAAAATAGGGGTGTGCAATTGGACTAATTGAACACCCCCATTCGATCGAATCTTAGAGACTAACCCTTAGTAGAGTTGTTCTTCTTGGTGAGTCATGATGGTGCAATCAGACTTAGGATAAGCAACACAAGTCAAAACATAACCTGCTTCGATTTGATCGTCATCAAGGAAAGATTGATCGGATTGGTCGATTTCACCAGCAGTGATTTTACCAGCGCAGGTAGAACAAGCACCAGCGCGGCAAGAATAAGGTAAGTCGATACCTTGCTCTTCGGCTGCGTCTAAAATGTAAGTATCATCAGCTACCTCAATAGTTTTATTGAGGTTTTCAGCTTCGTTGATTAGTGTAACTTTGAAAGTGGCCATGTCAGATTCCTCTCTATTTCGCTTAAAACCCGTGCGGACAAATTTGCCCGTACTCATACCGTCACCACACTAGGTAAACCAGGTGGTTACTACCAGCAGGATTACCCAGCTAATAGCAGTATTTTTCATCTCTATATTGAATACTAAGGGAAAACTTCCCCATCTGTATCGATCGAACCTCCAAAGTCGAACGGTATTCGTAATCAAACAGAGATGATTCATCCTAATTACTTATACCTCAACCATTAGGGGCGAGGAACCACGCACAAAGCGTAGAATAAACTGGTTTCGGGCTATAATATCCCCTTACATTAAATTTGACTGTCAATTTCAACACTTAGTACGATTTAGAATCTAATGCCGGAAATCACTGGTTATGCAGCAATCCCTCTCCCGCTCAGAGTTGGACTAGTAGGAACGGGTTTTGCGGCCAAAATTCGGGCGCAGACGCTGGAGACTGAACCACGGACTCAATTAATCGCTGTCTCAGGTAGAGAGCCAGAGCGCACGGGAGCGTTTGCCGATGCCTTTGCAGTACAGGCGATCGCCGATTGGCAGACTCTGGTAAATCGTGAGGATATAGATCTGATTATCGTCGCAACGATCAACAAAGATCATGCCTCGATCGTCCGTGGCGCGATTATGGCTGGCAAACATACGATCGTCGAGTACCCATTAGCTCTAGATCCGATCGAAGCGGCCGAAATCATCACTCTCGCAGAGCAGAAGAGCGTATTGTTGCATGTCGAGCATATAGAGTTACTCGGCGGACTCCATCAAACTATGCGTCAATGGCTCAATGAAATCGGCGAGGTCTATCACGCCCGTTACAGCACGATCGTCACTCAACGCCCTGCACCTCAAAAATGGACATTTCATCGCTCTGAGTTCGGATTTCCCCTCACTGGTGCCCTTTCTCGGCTCCATCGCTTCAGCGATTTGTTTGGAGCGGTCAAAAGTGTCAATTGTCAGAATCAGTATTGGGGTGGTGAGGGCGAATATTATCAGACTTGTCTCTGCACAGCGCAATTACGGTTTGAAAATAGTAATGCGATCGGCGAGGTGATTTATGGTAAAGGTGAGGGACTGTGGGAAAATACGCGCAAGTTTGAAGTCCACGGCGAAAATGGCGCACTGATATTTAATGGCGATGAAGGGGTATTGATCCAAGCCGATCTAACTACTCCCCTAGATCTGGGATCTCGCAAGGGTCTATTTGTCCGAGATACAGAATTATTTCTCGATCGTCTACTCGATGGTAAGCCAAATTATGTCACGCCGATCGACAGTTTGGCCACACTTCGGGTTGCTGATGCTGCGAGAATTTCCGCAGAAATAGGGCAAACAGTGATGTTGGAATAGTCTGAGGCGTTGGTGTTGTCTGAGCGCACCCGTTGGCGTAGCCTCTGCATACGCAGAAACCAACACCTTCCAATCTTGACTATTTATTAATTTCGCCCCGATCCTCCATGTAACTTAACAACCAACTCGCCGCAGTTGCGCGACGGGTTTGACGGGGGCCAAATTCGCCGATTTTATATCCTTTGAAGCCAAGTTTTTCTTTGAGTAGTTGTTTGTTTGCGGCGGGAATCGATCGAGTTAATTTCACCGCCGCTGGACGACTAGCGATAAAATCAGGAGGAATCGGATAAACCTCCACCCAATAGGCATCTACTTGACTGATATCCCAAACATTATCGACTGATATATATCGATAGCCTAAATAATGCCATAAGATTCGATCGACCTGAAGATCTGTCATCGTTTCATTTAAAATTGCCCAAATCAGATCGGGATCTAGAGTTGGTATTTCCCAATCCTCCAAACTAGCATAATCAATCGATTCTTCTTCACCACTATCAAAACGCATAAAGATCTCTCTAATTCTTAACTTGCAAATATTAATCTCGATCGACCCAAATCTTTCTATAGCATCTCACGATTCTAAATCAGTGGAAGCAAGACAGGGCGGGCACAAGACCACGCCCCTACAACATCTAATCCCCAATTATCCCTTGAATCAAAAGTAAATGAAATGCCTGTTTAGTTTCCGATTGTTGGTACCTGTTGCGAATTTCCAGCCAAGATTGCCAGATTGAATAGTTGTGACGACCGAGATTTTCGTAGATAGTCGGTAATTTACTAACCGCACGTTTGCCCAAGACTCGTTGAATAAAATCACCAAAAACTAGATTATCTTGAATATCACCCAATAGTTGATGAATTTGCTTGAGATCGTGAAGATACTCATGATAAACTGGACTATATCGATCGGGAAATAATTCCATCAAATATCGAGTCGTTTTTACCTGCTTCCGCAGATCGTGTAAAGCTTGCCCATGTAGGCTGAGAAACTCGCTAAATGCTACTTGAGGACTCTCTGCTGACGCTAGATCTGGCTCGATCCACCAACCAGAATTGAGAAACAGTTTACCAACTACGGGCAAAATTAGATCTGGCAAAATATCCGCGATCGGTATTTGGACGATCGGTTGATATTGAGCATTATTTAGCCAATTATTGATCGATAATTTTAGATGTTGATAATCCTCAGCCTCAAACATCGACTGGACTTTAAAAATTGCCTTTCGCCGTCGTTTGACCACAGCCGATCGAATCTCATCTAGATAAATTATTTCTGATTCTGACAACTCAATCTGAGCTGTTTTGCAAGTATGTTGTAAAACATCCAAATCTCGAACTTTACCGAGTATTTTGGCAATTTTGGAGATTTGTTTTTCACCCATTACTTTGGGAATATCCATAATTGGTACAAAGGCTTGAATTACCGATCTCAGTCGGCGAAGACTAACCCGCATCTGATGTACTGCTTCAACATCACCATCACCGATCAGATCTGCTTCGTGGGTAAGGATTGCTACATATTGTTTCTGGATAGCTGGGTAGATATAGTCTGCGAGGGTTGTTTGATTCATGAGTTAGAGGATAGGAGATAGGGCAAAACCATTAAAATAAATGGAAGTTTGGAACAAATAATATGATTAGTGTAAAATAAGAAACCCCCGATAATTAGTTATCGGGGGTTTCTTATTGAAGATTAAGCTTGGCATCGAGCTATTTTGACAGGGGGCAACCCCCCAACTATCGTCGCCGCAATAGAGTTTCACAACCGAGTTCGAGAAGGGATCGGAGTGGGTCCACTAGGCCATAGACACCAAGCAGGTGTGTTGTTAAGACACACCTTGAAGACTGCATAGTAGTTAATAACAAATCGTATATCATCGAAAAATCGAGTGTAGGTCAAGCCCTCGGTCTGTTAGTACTGCTCGACTGCATCCATTACTGGACTTCCATCTACAGCCTATTAACGGGTGTTCTGCCCGTGACCTTACCTACTTATGTAGTGAGAGTACTCATCTTGAGGTGGGCTTCCCACTTAGATGCTTTCAGCGGTTATCCACTCCGCACATAGCTACCCTGCGTTTACCGTTGGCACGATAACAGGTACACCAGCGGTGCGTTCCTCCCGGTCCTCTCGTACTAAGGAGGAATCCTCTCAATACTCTTGCGCCTGCACCGGATATGGACCGAACTGTCTCACGACGTTCTGAACCCAGCTCACGTACCGCTTTAATGGGCGAACAGCCCAACCCTTGGGACGTACTTCCGCCCCAGGTTGCGATGAGCCGACATCGAGGTGCCAAACCTCCCCGTCGATGTGAACTCTTGGGGGAGATCAGCCTGTTATCCCTAGAGTAACTTTTATCCGTTGAGCGACGGCCCTTCCACTCGGCACCGTCGGATCACTAAGGCCGACTTTCGTCCCTG
>JANMEL010000288.1:0-29810 GCA_031376885.1 Chamaesiphon sp. OTE_70b_metabat_96
GTACAGGGCGGGCAGAAGGCCGCGCCCCTACAGGTTGATTGTAGGGGCGCGGTCTTGTGCCCGCCCTCTTGTGTGGTGATTTTGTGCCCGCCCTCTTCTGGGAGGGATTTTGCGCCCGCTCTGAATCTAGGTTACAGGTTATTCATCACCAGGTTCATCATCATCTTCTTCTACTTCTTCTTCTGCTTGCTTGAGGCTATTAGCTGAGACTGGAGTTCCGGTATTGAGTTTATCCAGTACCTGCTGTTGGATTTTCGCGCCGAAATCAGCGTTTTCTTCCACATATTTGACGGTATTGTCGCGCCCTTGAGCGAGATTATTACCTTCATAGCTATACCAAGCACCGCGACGCAAGATTACGCCAGTTTCTTCGGCCAGATCTACTAGACAACCAATGGTGGAAATTCCCTTGCCAAAAATGATATCGAACTCAGCAATCCGAAAAGGTGGTGCGACTTTATTTTTGGCAACCTTGACTTTGACGCGATTACCATATTCGCCATCATTAGCTCTTTTGAGCGTCTGGATGCGACGAATGTCGAGTCGCACCGATGCGTAAAACTTCAGTGCTGTACCACCAGTGGTGGTTTCAGGGCTACCATAAGTAATGCCGATTTTCTGGCGCAATTGGTTGATGAAAATCACCGTACAACCAGATTTGGAGATACTCCCAGTGATTTTCCGTAGAGCTTGACTCATCAATCGCGCTTGCAAACCCATGTGAGAGTCACCCATATCGCCCTCGATTTCTGCGCGGGGTACCAATGCAGCTACGGAGTCAATTACGACGATATCGACAGCAGCAGAGCGAACTAATTGATCGACGATTTCTAGGGCTGCTTCCCCAGAATCGGGTTGAGAGACGAGGAGATTGTTGATATCTACGCCCAAGGCGGCAGAGTAGGTAGGATCGAGTGTATGTTCTGCATCGACAAATGCGGCTACTCCACCTGCTTTTTGGATCTCGGAAATAGCATGGAGGGCGAGGGTAGTTTTACCCGAACTTTCTGGGCCATAAATTTCAATGACTCTTCCTTTGGGCAAGCCTCCACCCAAGGCAATATCTAGAGTCATTGCTCCACTGGAGATGGTTTCTACCCGCATCCGAGTAGCATCACCCAGTCGCATGATTGCCCCTTTGCCGAACGATTTTTCGATCTGATTCAGGACTAAATTGAGGGCTTTTTGTCGATCTGGGCTGTTTGTGATTTGGGTTGCCATTAATGCCTCTATAATGCGGGAAAATGAAGTCTTAAAGTCGCTCTTGTCTAACGCCCAAAAGTTTGGTGCATAGGTACTATTTTACACTCGATCGAGTCCAAAAGTCAAAGGTTGACAGAACTGACTCTAGAGTACCCAATTTTGGGGTCAGGGATCGGGGGTCAGGGTTCAGGGGTCAGGGTTCAGGGTTCAGTAGGGGCTTTGTTTATGCTATGGACTAAGAATCGACCAAAGACTCATTCAAACAAACCCCTCCCCACTTGGATTACGTCTCGGTTCTCCCTGACTAGTGCCGAACCCGATTTTTTGGCCTAAGTTAATATTTTCTGTTACGAATTGTAAAAAAGATCTAGAATAAATCATATACAACAAATTTGTATTTGCAACTTATGTCTAAATCGCAACCGTCCGAGCAGGAATTGCTCCAGAACATCCTTCAGCCATTGCTTGTAGACTTTGAATACTGGTTTTGCCGTGCAGTCGAATTACTCGAACGGGAGCGGATGCCTTTCTTGCTCCCCGCCGCGCAATCAGAATTATTAGGTCGAGTTCAGTACGCGCTACAAGAGGTCAAAGTCTCTCAAATGCTCTTTCAGGCTACGGGGCAACAAGTCGGCATCGAACCCCATCAGATGCTCGTATGGCACAAGCTGGTGAGCGAATGTTGGCAGGTATCGATGCAGTTTCGACAGTCACAACAGACTAAACTAGAATAGTGGCAACAGTAGCCACGATATTTCTCATAAAAGACCATAATTTCAGATTCTGCCCTCTCCCCCTTTGCTATAGACAGTGCCATGTTGCAAATAATTTACCTAATCGCTTTTACCGTGCTAGCATTTTTGGCGATCGGCAATCTCATCCGTAGTTTAATTGGATTTAGCATGGATGCCCAGCAGCCATCCAGAGCGATAGGAAATCGAAATTATAGCTACAGTTACCGATCTTCGGGTGCAATTCCTCACCCAGAATTGATCGACGATCTGGGCAATATTACCAGCGAACCCTTATTAATCATGAAGTCGATTAGTGTTGAGGATGCTCGTGCTAAATTGGATGCACTGTATCATGATTCGCCCAGCCCTGCTGAAGGTGAAAATTCTTAGTTAGCGATCGAAGACTAAAAATGTCCATTACCCGCCGTAGCAGACTAGCTTATTTTCTCGCATTGACGATCGCGATCGGTCTATCCGCTTGTCGCATTTCTCAATCTCCAAACGGGAATCCAACGGGTAATATCAATCTCCTGATGGGGAATCCGTCTCAAGCCACTAATTCCCCTACCAACTCTGAAAACTACCTGATCGCTCGTCCCCAATACGCGCTGTCTTATTCCAAGCAAAAAGGGACAGCTAATTGGGTATCATGGGAACTCAACGCTACTTGGCTGGGCACTACCGAGCGTGCTGACAATTTTTCGCCCGATGATGAATTGCCCACTGGATGGGAACGAATCAAGCCATCGGATTATACTGGAAGTGGATTCGATCGCGGTCATCTAGCCAACTCCGCCGATCGCAGTCGATCGCCCGAAGATAATATTCCCACTTTTTTGATGACAAACATCATCCCCCAAGCTCCAGATAATAATCGGGGTGTCTGGGTGGAACTAGAAAATTACTGTCGTCAACTCGCCAAAGCTGGGAAACAGTTATTTATTGTCTCTGGTGGCTACGGACAAGGGGGCATCGGTAGTAAGGGTCTAAAAGCGACTGTAGGCAAAGGAAAGGTCATCGTACCTGCCGTGACATGGAAAGTGATTTTGGTACTGGATAAACCCAATTCTGGCGTTGCTGGAGTGAATAAAAATACCCGCACTATCGCTGTGATTATTCCTAACAAGCAAGGCATCGAAGCCGATCCTTGGCAAAAATACGCTACTTCGGTGCAAGAAGTCGAAAAGCTAACTGGGTATAAGTTCTTTACTAATGTACCTAGTGATATCAAGACTGTACTCGATAAGAAAATCGATAAGTCTAATTGATTTCGATCGGATATAGGGATCCTAAATGATTTTCTATGTTTTTTAACCGCAGAGGCGCAGAGAGCGCAGAGATAGGAAAATAAGGATCTAGATTCTCATTTAGGATCGCTGCTTTCTTTGCCGTAATAATTATTCTGGAATTTTTGCTGCTATTATTAGAAATAATTCTTGGGATTTCTAATTTTTTTGGTGAGACACAACTTGAAGGGATACAAGCCGATATTCAAGCCTACCATCAAAAGATCGGTTACAATATCATCAACGAGAACCAGTTTTTCTCCGGTACCAGGTAGCCGTACCAATCAGCATTCCTACTAGAGCTAGTGAGAATAACATCGGGAAAACATCGCCCTGTTTGAGTGCGTTTAAACCTGCACCCATCATCACGAAGGGTAGGATTCCAGGCACGGTTCCAAGTAAGGTTCCAAAGAAATAATCACGAAATTTAATCGAAGTCAATCCAGCCGCAAAATTAACTATTCCGTAAGGAATTAGGGGTAATAATCTAATGGCAAACATATAAAAGAATCCACCTTGATGCATTTCTTTATCGATCGATTCCCACTTCCCTGCTAACTTTTGCTCGACAAATTTACGTCCGATCGTCCTACTAAACCAGAAGGAAACTACCGCCGCCAAAACAGCCGCGATACTCGTCCAGATCGTCCCCCAAACTGAGCCAAAAATTGCCCCACCAGTAAGGTTTAAGGGTGTCGATGGTAGGATGCACAGAGTCGCCAGCGCGTATACTAAAATATAAATAATTGGTGCCCAAACTCCCATCTGTCGCAACCATATGTGCAACTGTTGTCGATCGATTCCACCGAGTAAAACCACTCCAATTACCGTAGCAATTATACAAAATAAGACGATCGCAATGACGGTAGTTTTAGACTTCATTGTTAAAGAGAAATGAGAATAGTGTGATGGCGGGAGATATGAAAGATTGGAAGATTGGAAACACCCTAACCCCTATCCCCTAAACCCTATCCCCTATCCCCTAACTAGAGAATTGGTTCTAATTTCTTCGACTAGCTCGCTGAGATTGTCTCGATCGAGTCGATAACTCAATGGATGACCGATTAGGCGCGCACTGCTGTAAAATAGAGTTTCAATCTCGATCAAACCATTCTCTCTGAGAGTTTTGCCAGTGGAGATGAGATCGACGATCGCTTCAGACATGCCGATCAGCGGCCCTAATTCTACCGACCCAGAAAGTGGTACAATTTCGATCGGTAGGTCGATCCTGTCAAAATGCGCTCTCGCACAATTGACGAATGTCGAAGCAACTCTACCATGGGGTGGTAAATCTAAACTAGTTCGATAAGGGCTATCTTCTTTCACAGCTACAGACAACCGACAGTCACCAAAACCAAGATCGATTAGATGGGCTACTTGGGGCGTTTTTTCTCGCAGTATATCATAACCGACAATACCCAATTGAGCCTGTCCATATTCTACATAAACAGGGACATCATGATTGCGAACGAGTAATGCTCTAGCGCGATTAGTGGGATCGGTAATTTGGAGTTGGCGATTTTTGTCATCCAAAAAAGCACTAAAGTCTAAACCAACAGACTGAAAGAGCCGAATACAATCTTTTAACAAACCACCTTTTGGTAAAGCTACAGTAATCATTGAGGGGTGAGGGGTGAGGGGTGAGGGGTGAGGGGTATGGGGTGTCGGGTGTGGGGTTTGTAGGGGCGGGTGTCTTGTCGTTTTTTTTATGCGGGGGGAACCCGAGAAATAAAAAAGCCGCTTTATGAGATTACCTTGCGGCGCGGCTACCCCAACGATGACGATCGTACCAGAGATTCGTTCAAACCAAGCCCTCCTCTCTAACAATATAGAAAGTTAAAGATTGTATTCATCCAGACTGATTTTAATCCAAAACTTGTACTGTTGGCGTTGGCGTAGCCTCTGCCTGTGCAGAAGCCTTGCCTTTGGCATTGCGTAGTCTAAGTATCCAAAACTCACAACTTGTTTCGATGCTGCTGTTGGTGTTGAATTCGTTCGATACTGCCGATCGGAATCGAAGCAATTAACTTGCGAGTATAGTCAGTCTGCGGTGATTGGTAGATCGTATGGGCGGAATCGATCTCCTCAATCTTACCTTGATTCATGACCATAATTCGATCGCTCATGAACTTGACCACACTCAGATCGTGAGAGATGAAGATATAAGTGAGGTTAAACTCGCCTTGCAGCTCTTTGAGTAGATTTAGTACTTGAGCTTGCACAGAGACATCCAGGGCGGATACAGACTCGTCACAGATGATAAATTTGGGGTTGAGTGCTAGGGTACGAGCAATACAAACTCGTTGTCGTTGACCGCCGGATAGTTGATGGGGATATGATTTGAGATAGTCTAAGCTCAATCCTACTCTAGCTAATAAATATTCGGTGCGTTCTTGATGTTGGGTGCTGGTTTTAGCTGAGTTATTGATTATCTCATGTTTGCGGATCGATCGAGCTAGATTGGATGGGATTGAGCCGATCGCAGTGAGGAAGGATTGAGCTTGTTGGGGGATACTTTTGGGCGATTGATGGATGAGTAATGGTTCCATAATTAGATCCTCGATACTCATCCGAGGATTGAGGGAACTAAAGGGGTTTTGAAAGACAATCTGGAGATTGCGGCGGAGAATTTGCATCGCTTCACCCTCAAGCTTGGTAATATCTCGGCCATCAAATTCGATCGATCCCGATTGCGATTCGATTAGTCTTAAAATTGTTTTAGCTAATGTACTTTTCCCACACCCAGATTCTCCCACCAAACCTAATGTTTCGCCAGGATAGACATCGAAGTCAATATCATTCACTGCCCAAGTATAATGTTCGCGATCTTTACCAAATATTCCTTGGGCGGGAAAGCCAACTTTCAAGTTCCGAACTGATAGGATTGGGGCTGGTTTGTTGGTAATATTTGGTAACTCTACCTCTTTGTATCTTCTCGATTGTTCGTCAAGGGAAGTTTGACTAGTAAGCTTTTCAACGATCTCGATGCTCCCATCTGGTAGCTCTCGCGCTTCCATGAAATCGTCGATCGTGGGTAAAATCTTCTCCTCTCGATCGAGTCTCGGCCGACAAGCGAGTAAACTTTTGGTATAGGGATGAGTAGGATGTTGGAATAGCTCTAAAATCGGTTTACACTCAACTATCTTTCCCTTATACATTACCGCCACCGCGTCGGCAATTTCGGCAATAATTCCCAGATCGTGGGTAATAAAAATCATCGCCATATCTCGACTATCGCGCAACTCTTGGAGTAGCTCCAAAATCGTCGCTTGAACTGTCACATCTAGAGCCGTAGTTGGTTCATCAGCAATTAGTAAAGTCGGATTGCAAGAAATCGCCATGGCGATCGTCACCCGTTGCAATTGTCCCCCCGAAAGTTGGTGCGGATAACGATCTAACCAGCTCAATTTTTGCTGATTTATGGCACTATTTAGATCGCGATCGCCAATTCGATCGTCTTCCCCATCTACCGCCCCAAAATTTTTTAAATAGTGTTGACGCAATATATCATCACTAGGTACTAACTTAACTTCTTGGAGTAGATAAATAGCCTGACGACGTGCCTCAGCCGCCGATACCGATCGATGTTGTAAAATAGCTTCAGTAAGCTGATAGCCGATCGTAAATACCGGATTGAGCGAACTCATCGGCTCCTGAAATACCATCGCTATTTGCTCGCCGCGATATTGGGCGAGTTGAGCGCGAGATAAACTCAGTAGATCTACCACTTCTTGCTGCGTCGAAGTAGCTTCATTCCGCGCAAAGCATACCGAACCCTCGCTCACTCTACCAGGATTGGGTAGTAATCCCATCACCGCCAAAGAAGTCATCGATTTTCCCGAACCTGATTCACCGACAATCCCTAATGTTTGCCCTCGTTGCACCGTAAAGGAAATCCCGTCAACCACTGGTTGCTTCACACCAGGAAATTCTACCCGTAAATTACGAACATCAAGCACCGGATGTAGATGCAGCCTCTCGAAAGCAGAATCGGTCATAGTTCGCCCAAAATTGAAGGAAATCTCAGTGACTTCAGCATATCTATTTTACAACAATCCCTCGCCGCCAGAATTAAAGTTTGTGGCTTAGACTCGACTTTGGGCAGTTGGGATTTAATTGAGTCGGATCTCGGCTGACTAGAGATCGTCAGGATTCGATCGCCTAACGTTTTGAGGTTAGCGCAAATCCTTGGTGTTTTCGAGCCTCCATTACCTAGTTAGATGAGGCTAACTGATGCGATCGATAAAAAATCCTTAACTAAGACTCTGTGCAAAAAGTAACTGAGGATACTGTTTTTGATTTCAGTATTTTTGGAGACTAATAATCGATATTTGTCAAGAATTTATTTGTGTTTTGTAACGATAGTTACAGTTTCCAAAACTTCTAGAAACGAGAATAGCTTAAAAGAAATTGATAAATATTGAGGAGCACAAATACAGATGAGTCAGTTTTCTCGCCGAAAGTTTATGTTGACTGCCGGAGTCACGGCGGCAAGTAGTGTACTGCTCAATGCCTGCAAACAAGAAGGGCAACCTGCGGCACCAGAAGGTAGCACTCCGCAGACGAGTATGGCAGCAGGAGATACCCCAGAAGTCACAACTGCTAAATTGGGATTTATTGCACTTACCGATTCTGCACCTTTGATTATTGCTAAAGAGAAGGGTTTGTTTGCTAAGTATGGGATGAAGGATGTAGAAGTTTTGAAACAAACTTCTTGGCCTGTTACTCGTGATAACTTGGAGACTGGGGCAGCGGGTGGCGGTATCGATGGGGCGCATATTTTATCGCCGATGCCTTATCTAATGGCGATGGGTAAAACCAAAACCAAACAACCATTGCCGATGTATATTTTGGCAAGGTTGAATACGAATGGGCAAGGAATCTCAGTTGCTAATCTTTATAAAGATGCGAAAATCCAACTCAAGGGAGAAGGATTGAAAGCGGCTTTAGCTAAGGCAAAGGGTGCTGGTAAAGAGATAAAAGTAGCAGTTACATTCCCTGGTGGTACTCACGATTTGTGGATGCGCTATTGGTTGGCGGCGAATGGAGTAGATCCGAATAAGGATGTTTCTGTTGTGCCAATTCCACCACCACAAATGGTGTCGAATATCAAAACTGGCAGTATGGAGGCATACTGTGTGGGCGAACCTTGGAATGCAAGATTAGTTAATCAGAAGTTGGGTTATACCGCTTTAGTAACTGGGGAACTATGGAAAGATCACCCCGAAAAATCTTTGGCGATGCGGGCAGATTGGGTAGACAAACATCCTAAAGCAACTAAGGCGATCTTGATGGCAGTTTTGGAAGCTCAACAGTGGTGTGATAAACCAGAAAATAAGGAGGAAATGTGTAAGATTATTTCTAAACCTAACTGGTTTGATGTTCCGGTTGCAGATATTTTGGGTAGAATTCAAGGCAAAATTGACTATGGTGATGGACGTACGGAAGAGAACTATCCTAACTCAATGAAATTCTGGGCAGATAATGCTTCCTATCCATATCAGAGTCACGATTTATGGTTCCTCGCCGAAAATATGCGCTGGGGAAATATCCCAACTGATTTTGTCAAAGCTCAGGAATTGGTGAAAAAGGTCAATCGTGAAGATCTGTGGAAAGCAGCAGCAACAGCACTAAAAATCGATGCAGCAGAAATTCCAGCCAGTACTTCTCGTGGCGTAGAAACTTTCTTTGATGGGGTGACATTCGATCCCGAAAAACCAGCGGAGTACCTCAAGTCTCTCAAAATTAAGAAAGCTTAAATTAACTCAATTGGGGAGATTTTGGATTTTGGATTACTATTCAGAATCCAAAATCTAACCGAACCCCGACTCGGCTGACTCAGATTCTGAACTAAAAAATATGAACTAATTTTAGCATTATCACTGTGAGGTGATGCGATCGCAAAATTAATTAATCCAAATTAAAGATAATTATGACAACGACTAGTCAATCGATCGGCAAAAAACGCCGAGTCAAGCAAAATAATAGTTGGTTTGCCAAGCAAGTCAGAGCAGTTACGCCGCCGATTGTGGCATTATTTATTACTTTAACGATTTGGCAATTGCTCTGTATGCCAGGTTCAGAAGGTTTACCAGGCCCAATTCAGGTCATTCAGGGGGCTTGGGATCCGTTTATTATCAATCCATTTTTTGATAATGGTGGAAACTCCAAAGGGTTGGCTCTGCAAGTATTTGCTAGTCTTCAACGGGTAGCGATCGGATTTAGTATATCGGCATTTGTTGGCATAACTTTTGGGATCTTAATTGGTACTAACAGATTAATTTATCAGTCTCTGGATCCAATGTTCCAGATTTTGAGAACTATCCCACCTTTGGCATGGTTACCGATCGCCCTAGCAGCATTAAAAGATAATGGATTAGCCGCAATCTTCGTGATTTTCATTACTGCGGTATGGCCAATATTAATCAATACCACTGTTGGAGTTCAACAGATTCCCCAAGACTATATCAATGTCAGACGAGTATTAAAACTGTCCAGTCGAACTTATTTTTTCAAAATTATCATTCCTGCCTCCTTACCCTATATTTTCACAGGGTTACGGATTGGAATCGGTCTATCTTGGTTGGCGATCGTCGCGGCGGAAATGCTCCGAAGTGATGTGGGTATCGGCTTCTTTATCTGGGAATCTTACAACAACGCTTACCTCGATCGAATCATTCTAGCCCTAGTCTATGTTGGTGTTGTTGGCTTTATTCTCGATCGATCGATCGAATTCATATCAACTTTGATTTTACCCGAAGAACAGAAGTAATCACCACCAAATTTATCCCCTCCTAGTACCTCCAAATAGTATGTTTTTACAGATCGACCACATCGACAAAGTTTTCCCACTCGCTAATGGGGGTAAATACGTCGCACTCAAAAATATTCAATTGGATATCGAGGAGGGCGAATTTGTCTCCCTAGTCGGACACTCTGGCTGTGGAAAATCGACATTATTAAATGCGATCGCTGGACTCGATCGACCCACATTAGGCGGCATCATCTTAGAAGGTAAATTAATTACCGATCCAGGCCCCGATCGAATGGTCGTATTTCAAAACTATTCCCTTCTACCCTGGTTATCAGTTTACGAAAATATTGCCCTAGCAGTCAATGAAGTTTATAGCAACAAAACTCCAGTCGAACGCAAAGACATCATCCAACATCATATCGAATTAGTCGGCTTAACTCCCGCCGCCAAAAAGCGACCGAATGAACTCTCCGGCGGCATGAAACAGCGGGTTGCGATCTCTCGCGCCCTGGCAATCCGCCCCAAACTCCTGCTCCTAGACGAACCATTCGGTGCCCTAGATGCCCTCACCCGTGGCGGCTTGCAAGAACAATTGATGAAAATCTGTGAAGAAAGCCGCGTCACCGCCGTAATGGTCACACACGATGTAGATGAAGCATTACTATTATCCGATCGAATCGTCCTACTCACAAATGGCCCAGAATCCAACATCGGGCAAATCGTCACCGTCGATATCCCCCGCCCCCGCCGCCGGATGGAAGTAGTCAAACATCCAGACTACTACCCCATGCGGGCTGAAATTATCAACTTCCTCAACGAACAGAAAAAAGTCAAGCAACGGCAAAAAGCAGCAGCCAAAACCAGCCAAATCCCCATCCCCGCCACCAATACCCTCGAACGCACCACCATCAATATCGGTTTTCTGCCCCTTTCCGACTCTGCCCCCCTAATTGTTGCCAAAGAAAAAGGATTCTTTGACAAATACGGCATCAAAAAAGTCAACTTGTGCCAGGAAGCTAGCTGGGACGCGATCGCCGGACAAATCTCTAATGGGGTCATCGATGCCGCTCAAATGCTCTCAGGGATGCCGCTAGCCATGACTATGGGCATGAATGGACAGCCATCTACCCCCATGACAGTGCCCCTAGTTATTTCCCGTAATGGTAATGCGATTACCATCAGCAACGACCTCTATCAACATGGGATCCGTACCCTTCAAGATATCAAAGTCGCGATCGCCAACAATACCCTCAGTCGAAAACTGACTCTAGGTATCGTTCATTCCTGCTCCATGCAAAACCTGATGCTCCGTTACTGGCTGGCGGCTGGAGGCATCGATCCCGACGTAGATCTGATCCTCAAAGTCATCTCGCCTCAAAATATGGTCGATCGCCTTAGACTAGGCGAAATAGACGGTTTTTGCGTCGGCGAACCTTGGAATACCAAAGCGATAATTGAAGGAATCGGCGTTGTCATCGCCACAGATCTAGATATTTGGGAAGGAAACCCCGAAAAAGTCCTCGGTGTGACAGAAGCTTGGCAACAACGCAACCCAAACACCCACATGGCAATGATCAAAGCCATTCTCGAAGCCTGCGAATACTGCGATAACCCCCGCAATCGCGAAGAAATAACCAAGCTGCTCGCCAGACAACTGAATGTCTCACCCCAATACCTGCGCCCTGGCTTGGTTGGGCCATTTAATCGCGGTGCCGATCGACCCCCAGAACATCGCCCTCGCTTCCATCAATTCCACAATGACAACGCCAATTGCCCCAACCGAGTCGAAGGATTATGGATCCTCACCCAACTTGCGCGTTGGGGCATCACCCCCTTCCCCAAAAACCACGTCGTAATCCTCGATCGAGTCCGTCGTGTCAATACATTCATCCTCGCCTGCGAAGAACTCGGCTATATGAGCCTCGAACCCGATCGTAAACCATTCCGACTCTTCGACGGACAAATCTTCAACCCCGACGAACCCCTCAAATACATCACCAACCAACCCATCCGCCAGGAATTTGTCATCAAGAATGTTGAGATTTAGGGGTTCTGGATTTTGGATTTTGGATTGAAGAAATAATACAGTCCCCCCTCTCCCTCTCCCCCTCTCCCCCTCCCCCATGTCAATACCTTTCCTCAACTTCGATCGAGTCACCAAAGTATACCCCACCGCCGACGGCCCAGCAGTCGTCCTCGACGGCATCGATCTAACCGTCGCCAAAGGTGAATTTATCTGCCTAATCGGGCATTCCGGCTGTGGTAAATCCACGCTGCTCAATATGGTATCCGGCTTCAATACTCCCACCACTGGCACCGTCAAGCTCCAAGACAAGGCGATCGTCGAACCAGGCCCCGATCGGATGATGGTGTTCCAAAACTACTGTCTCCTGCCCTGGCTGACTGCCTATGAGAACATCTACATCGCGGTAGATTCAGTCTATCCCAGTCGATCGGGATCCGAGAAACGGGCGATCGTCGGCGAACACTTAGAAATGGTCGGATTAACCGAATCAGCAGATAAAAAACCTGGACAATTATCAGGTGGGATGAAGCAAAGAGTCGCGATCGCCCGTGCATTATCAATCAAACCCGAAGTATTAATTCTCGACGAACCTTTTGGCGCATTGGATGCCATCACCAAAGAAGAATTGCAAGATGAATTACTGGCCATTTGGACAGATAATCCGATCACAGTGTTGATGATCACCCACGATATTGACGAAGCATTATATCTGGCCGATCGATTGGTGATGATGACTAATGGCCCTGCTGCTAAAATTGGTGAAGTACTAGATATACCATTCTCTCGACCCCGCAATCGAGAAAAAATTATGGCAAGTAATACCTATGTTGAGCTACGCAACTATGCTCTAGACTTCCTTTTCAATCGTTATGCTCATGTGGATGACTAGGATCGATCTCAAGTATTTCGCGCGGGTGTCACGATCGTCAAATCTGAAGCAATAACTGATATTATTGACTCAACCAAGATTGACTAGAATGACGAACATACAAAATAGAAACACGTCCATTAGCAACTAAAAATAAAATTCGATATTGCCTGCGTTTCCCCACAAATAGCTGGCGAATATCTTGCTCAAATTCAGCAGCCTCTGGAGCTTGACTGCCACGATGAGGAAATTGCTCCAGAGATTGAACAGCAGCCATCAGCTCGTCGTACCACTGCTCTGCACGTTCGGCACTGAAATTGTCAGCCATCCATCGATAAGCAGATTCAATATTATCCAGTGCCTGTGGCAGAATTTCAATACTGTAGTTCATACTTGAGATTGTTGGAGCTTAGTTCTCAGTGCTTCTAATGCAGGGATGGCTGCAACAGCTTGACCGTCAGCCAACTGATTCAACCCCTGTTGAATTCCAGCGGTTGTTTCCAAGTACTCAATCCGAGAGATCAACTGTTGATAGCCTTCAGCACTTTGAACGACTAATTCGGATACTCCATTAATTGTCAGAACTAATGGAGAGTGAGTTGCTTTGAGTCGATCTATAAAGCTGGTAGTATTGCGCTTGAAGTTAGAAAGAGAATTGATATCTCGGCTGATGTCTAGCATAAAATTAACATCATATATAATGCTTATATCATGCCATGTTTATCCAATTAATGTCAAATTTAATCCAAATGATTATGCAAAGTAAGGACATATCGTTAATTATAACAAACAACAGGTAATTCATCGACATCTAGCGACGATCTCACTACCACCTACACCAACAGAATGCGAACAGCCTATTTAGTTTGATACTCGATGGAACTTTTATCGACTCAATGTAGATGCCCAAATAATAAAGTAAGTAGAAACTAAGAATCCGCTAATGATAATATATCGATATTTACCGAATAAAGCTGAATCGCGAATCATGAGGATCGAACTAATTAATAGAGGCACGAAAATTCCTAATTCAATTAGGATATTGCGGTAAAATAGATAGTTGGTGAGTTGAATTTTGCCAGCACTGGGTAATAGTCCAAATGATAAGCGGAAAACTTTTAGATATGGGTAGAGTAAAGCTAGCGGTAAAACTCCAGTCAGCAGATCTAATAGTAGATGAGATAAACCAGCGAGAATCGATTGCCCAGCATGAAGTCTAAAATCTTTCCCTCGATCGCCTGACAACCATAATGCTAAAATGGTGCAAGCTGGGACAATCGATACCCCGATAAACGAGTGAGTAGTCCGTATCCTATGACCTGCATCTTGTAAAATTAGATTGGGAATTAGATAGTCGATATCTGGTGCAGAAGCGATGACAACCAGCCACATTAACCAGAGTAGATTGTGCTTGACTAATTGAGGTTGACGATTTAATTGAATCTCTGTAGTTGTGAGATATATAGTCAAACTGGCCAAACTGTGACCGATAAATGATGACATAGGATTTTAAGGTAAAATAGGATAAATATCCCGTCACATTTCCATGAAGCTAAATCAATTAATTGCCATCTTGCAGTCAGTCAAGAGCAATGCTGCCAAAGGTAAAACCGAAATTTATCAACTCGCCCAAAAGAGCGCGTTATTTCAAGGATTGAGTCGAACTTATCAATCTAGAGAAGAAGATGGATTTATCTACCCACCCGAATCACAGAAACTAACCCTCAAGGCTAACGATCTGATCGAGAGATTCGTTCAGTCTTCATCAGAATTGTTCGATCTAGCCGCTACTCAGGACTATTCTAACACCGAAGCCAAAGCGTCGATCGTCATCGACGGACAAACCATTATCACCGATGCACCCGTATCTTACCTGCTATTCCTCGAAAAGCAACTGCAAGATATCAAGACATTTATCAGCTCATTACCAGTATTATCGATCGATAAAGATTGGCAACACGACCCCAATCGAGGCTGTTATGTCACCCTCCCCAAAGAAACAGTCAAAACCAAAAAAATCACCGATTTCGTAGTCGCCTATGAAGCCACAGAACACCATCCCGCTCAAATCAAAGAAGTATCTAAAGATGTCGTTGAAGGCATCTGGAGTTTATTAGAGTTTTCTGGTGCATTATCCCAAGACAAGGTAAATACACTACTTCGTCGAGTCGATAAACTCCAAAAAGCCACCATTCAAGCCAGAGAAGAAGCCAACAATCATCAAGTCCAACAACGACAAGTTGCCGCAGCTTTATTTGGTTATTTATTCGCAGATTGAGCTAGAATAGTAGTCGAGCACAAGTTCAATTTTAGTGCAAAGAGTGTTCGCGGGTTCGACTCCTGCCTCCCAGACTATTCACCTGGGAGTAGGCAAGCAAGCTGGTTGGCTATGTACCAGGTACATATGTCTGACAGCGAGGTAAAGCCGCTCAGAGCCATCAAGATCGTGATTAAGTTTAGGCTATTGCTCTAACCTCATTTTAAACCCTCGTCGCCTGTATCGACCTTTGTAGAACACCGCTCGTGAGACACGAGTTCAAATCTCGTCCTCTGCTTATTTTCCCGCAGAGGTAGTTTAGCGGTTAAACATCACGGCATCAACTTAATTCTATAATAACTGGAAATCATCAGACAGGATCGGCGTTATAACTTTGAACCCGGCAATCAGGATAGTTGTTGCCGGGTTTTTCAATGGTATAGTTAGGGGTCAGGGGTCAGTTTGGGAAAGCTTACCTACTAATGGTTTGTTGGCGTAGCCTCCGCCAGAGCGAAAGCGTCTACAGCTATCCTAACCGCCCTGGCGGTTGCTATATCTTAAAGGTTAGATCGATATTTATGCAAATTCATGTACCCAAAAATTGTACTTAGATTGACAAGATCGATTTTAATTATGCTGACTAGCTCATCACTTGTTAGCCCGATCGCCATTGCTGGAAATTTACCACCAGCTAACGATATTCCTGAAGAAATCCTCAGAGCCGAAATCATCATTGAAGCTCGATCGCCTATTGATGGTAAACCACTTTCGGCCACAGAATTTGCAGAATTAATCGTGCGAGTAGAAACACAACTCGCACGAGATGACGCAGCCGATGGTGTCAAAACTTCACCATTCAAAGATGTGTTGTTTTTACTGCGGGCGAGAAAATTCCTCCGATCGTTAGGGATTCCTGTTAAGTAATCGACTGTGCCCAAGTCTGCGCCCAAGCTAGAATAGCATGAACTCGATCGAGTGTCTTCGCTTCACAATAAAGTCTCAATACGGGTTCGGTACCACTAAACCGAATTAGTAGCCAACTGCCATCAATGAGATTGAACTTATAACCATCGGCTAAATTGCGATCGACTACAGCTACCCCATGAATCTCTGCAAATGGCGATCGATCTAATTGCGCTACCAATTTGGATTTTACATCCATACTCGCTAGATGTAGATCGACTCGATCGTAATTGAAATGATAATTTGTCTCAGTTTGGAGATGCTGATAAATATTCCCCAAATCTTGATTTGATTGTGAGATGGCTTCCAATAAGTATAAAGCAGAAAGCAGCGCGTCGCGTTCGGGAATGTGATTGCCATAGCCAATTCCCCCCGACTCCTCCCCACCGATTAAAACAGGCGTAGTCAACATCCGATCGGCGATATACTTATAACCGATCGGTGTCTCATAAATCGGCAAACCATACAACTTCGCCATCTCAGGTACCAGATTGGAAGTACTCACAGTCTTGATAATTTCGCCCGTGAAGCCCCGTCTAGTAGCTAAATGCTCTATGAGGATCGGAATCAAAATCTGCGAGCTGAGGAACTCACCAGAGCCGTCTACAGCCGCAATTCGATCGCAATCTCCATCAAACACCAACCCAACCCGCACCCCATCACCCTGATGAGCGCGAATCACCCGCATCAATTGCGATAGATATTTTGGCAACGGCTCTGGCGCACCACCACCAAATAAAGGATCCCTATTACTATTCAGCTCCGTAATCGGCGTACCCAATAACCGCTCCAAACCAGTACTCGCCGCACCATTCATCACATCGGCGAATACAGTCAATTTACCAGACGCGATCGCACTTTGAATCCCCGCGAGATCGACTTTCCCCCGCAACTCCTGACAATAACCCTCCCAAGGATCGAACTTCGTCAAAGTTCCTGGCGGGTGAGCTGGCAAAGTCTCATCCAATCTAGCCTCAATCTGTTGTGTCATCTCTTGAGGTACCGAACCCCCAAAATTGCCCTTCACCTTCAAACCGAGATAGTCACCTGGATTGTGACTGGCGGTAATAACTAGTGCGCCGAGGGCGTTTTGACTAAAAGCAGCCCAACTAAATGCAGGCGTAGGGGCAAAAGTATCGCCAATAATCACATCAAATCCCGCTTGCTGAATTGCGACAGCCATCCGCTGGGCAAAGGTTTCAGCCATAAAACGGCGATCGAAACCGACAAAAATCTTCCGATTGCCCGTTTTGGCACCATAGGTATCTAGTAGCACCTGAGCGGCGATCGGTGCAACATGCAATAACCTGTCGAACGTAAACTCATCGGCGATTTTCCCACGCCAACCATCTGTCCCGAATTTAATTTTTTCCACAGTTGTTACTTATGATTATCGATCGTTCTGTCACTATTTTACAGGTGTCGATCGCTTTCCTCTCCCGTAGGTCTACTGAGTTGGGATGTTTGGATTCTGACTAGTATATTTGATAGAGCCGCCGATTAGTTATTGTTTCTGTTTGGTGTCGAGACAGACTTTTGAAACAACCTCTGATTAAACAGTGCTCCTGCAACGCTCTCTACTCAGATTTAGGGCTACTTTTGCTAATTCTTCCCCAAGGTTTCAAGAAAGAAATAAATACGATCGCCAGCAGACTGATAAAATTAGCCGAACCACCAATTAAAATTCCTTTAGTATTAAATTGATAGCGAAGAGATTCGATCGCCTTCACCGGATCGATCGCGGAAATTGACTCAGAATTTATGCCCCAGGGGTCGAGGAAAAAAGTGCCGAATAAAATCAATGCCACCGTTATCACCCATTTAGTCACTACCCAATAAAACTTAGTAAAGCCATAATTAGTCCCCCAACATAGTACCGTCGCCGTAAGTACAGAACATACTGCGGCTGGGATAATAATTTGATGGTCGATATTATTTACTACTAAATCGAGTGCATTCAAAGCTAAGTTAGGATTTTGATAATTCATCCATTCCACAAGCAGTAAACTAATTACCGCTCCTGTCCACAGTGCGGCGGATATAATATGGAATGACAATGCCCACTGTCTTTGCTTGAGAGATAGTTTCGACATACTCTGACTAAGTAGATGCAATTATTTACAAGATAGATTATACCAGAAACCTATTTAGTGGGCAGTGTTACGCGATCTTAATTAAACTCTGTCTAGTTGTCCTCCGAGTAAAAGCATTCCAAGTATCTAACTCTGCACCAGATCGACTCAGCAACATCGATCGCATCCGATCGCTCAATCCTTGCACCTGAGTAAAATCTGCCCCAGCGATACTCTCCAAATTTTCCATTTCTACCCCACTCAAATCAGCCGCACGAAGATCTACACCCGCCAAATTCACCCCATTCAAACGAGCATTCCGCAGCGATGCACCCGTAAGAAATGCCCGTTGTAAAGTCGCACCACTCAACTTAGTATTCTGAAGGTTTGCACCAGTTAAATCTGCACCACTGAGATATGCGCCCAAAAAATTGACATCGCTCAGATCGGCATTGCGTAGATTGGCGGTATTTAGATAGGCAGCATTTAGATTAGCATGAGGGCCGATCGCACCGGATGATTTATAGCCAAATTTTTCATCCCAAATTGTCAACCTATCGTATCTCGCCGCCTGCAATTTAGCATCGGTTAAGTTTGCACCCGTCAGATTAGCGGAGTAGAGTTCGGCACGATTGAGATATGCTTTCGTCAAATTAGCATGACTCAAATTCGCCCCACTCAAATTGACACCGCGCAAATCTGCACCAGTCAAATCTGCGCCACTGAGATTAGTATCGCGGAAGTTGGCACCGATCGCATTTATCCCCCTCAACTTAGCACCTGATAAATCCATCCCGCTAAAATCGACTCGATGCAAATCTAGCGTGTCGTTGGAGGAGCCAGCTTTCAAGGCTGCTAAGATCTCTCCCGTGGGTTTAGAGTAGGTGGTAATCATGGCAAGTCGCTTACTGTTAACAAAAGTTTCATCTTAGCGTGTCGATCGAATTAACAGCCTTGAGATTAAGTAATATATCGATCGATGCCCTTAAATGTTCTGCTCATGGATAGATACGCCTACTTGCCGTATTAGTAAGAATTACTAATTCTTTAACCTTTGGGTACCTCGCGTAGGGCACCCCTACAGATTAATCGTAATATCTCCTACCCTCTTATCCTCCCACCCTCCTACCCCTATGCTCCCCCCAATGACGATGATGGACTTCTTTCGCAAGAGCGAGGGAACCTGGTTGACGCTCCGCGCTGTACATCATTTCGATCTGGTGGCGGATGAATCAGGCGAGTCAAATTTGATCGTCGAAGTCGTCGCAGCAAACGATCCCAAAACGATCGAGATCTGCGAACAACAATCGATCGATCCCGCTCGTGCTATGGGTGGTGGGCGATTTATGTGGATGGCGAATCTCGATGATGAGATGCCCAATCCTGACTATGGTGCAGTACTCATCGATGTCCCCGACGATGAAACTAAAGTATCGGGCAAATTGATACGCGATCGCGGTTATGTCGAAAAAATCCCCGTCATTTCTCGCTATTGGTTCGGGCAAGATGGTATTTTGACGATCGATACCGAGTATGACAACAATCAAGGACAAGAGCGGTGCTGGTTTGTCACCGATGATTTTCGGGTGCGTGTCAGCAGCGTACGCATGATGAATGGTGTCAATCTGACAACTTACTGCTCCGAGCGTCGCTGTGTCGCCGATAACACTTTGGCGGCGATGGTAGAGCGGAATTTAGCCAGAGTTTAGCTCATCAACACTTTTCGCTGACCCCTCTCTTGAAAAGGTGCTTCACTTGGGGAAACCCCAAGACCGCACTTTTCGCTGACCCCTGATATATTGTTAAAAATTGTTGCCTTGTACTCCACTCTCGAACGGCGAACTTGATGAGCCTGCTATCTTGAGGAAAACCGATTATAGTCTTGCTGCATGTATAAGCCGTTTTTACAACATTTAGACAAAGAACTGTCGAGCAGATTCGATTTGCGGAAACGGTCGATCCCAGATGGTTTGGAGTTGAATGTCAGCGACAGGGGCAAAAGTCCAGCCACGATTCAGAGCTGGTGCTATGAATGCCCCCAATTGCGAAAAATTCGGTATACATACATCGATGCTGGGGCAAGTGCCCAAATTTTCAATAGCGTCATCTATCCCAGCCATCACTACGACTTACCCTTATTGGGGCTAGATTTCCTCTCCTTTGGCAAAGTCAAAAATTTGGTGGTGTTGGACTTCCAGCCACTATTTCGGGATGACGCTTATATAGCTAAGTACATCGAGCCGTTGAAATTATTGCACGATCGATATCCAGATCTATCTCAAGATTTGGAGATGAAGTTTTATGACTCAAATCAATATTTTTCCAAATATCTGCTCTTCGCCAAAACAGACGCAGAAACCGTCTCAACCCGCTTATTGGAAGCATTCAAAGACTATCTAGACTTGTACTGGCAAATGCTCGATCGAGCCGAACCCCTCACAGAGCCAGCCGACATCCAACGCATGGCCAAAGCCCAAAAAGACTATAACGCTTACAGTGCCGAACGCGACCCCGCATCAGGACTATTTAGCAGCTACTTCGGACACGAATGGTCGGAAAGATTCCTCCATGAGTTCCTATTTGAAGGCACAACACCTTTGGTTAAGGCATAGAGGATAGCCCAAAGTATTGCCGAGCGGATGAGAATTACTAATTCTTCAACCCTTGGGTACCCACAAGGGGCACCCCTACACAATTAACCTGTAGGGGTGCCCCTACGCGAGGTACCCTCACGAAGAGGCTTCCGAGGCGGTTGTGCTAATTTTTCAACCCTTGGGTACCCAAAAGGGGCACCCCTACGCAATTAACCTGTAGGGGTACCCTACGCGAGGTACCCTCACGAAGAGGCTTCCGAGGCGGTAGTGCCAATTTTCTGTTTCCCTATCCCTTACCCCCTATTCCATGACCCTATATCAACCCTTCCTAGACTACGCGATCGAATACCTCAAATCCCACCTAGCCGATCTGAGTGATTATCCCATTCCGACAGGATTCGATCGCCAAACAGCAATGACAGGCAAAGGCGACAAACAAGTAGAAGTAGTCACCACCAGTCATGCCTTCCAGTCGCCCAAATTGCGGCAAATTCGGGCTGCACACGTCCAAGGCGGTGCATCCTTGCAAGTTCTCAATTTTGTGATTTTTCCCCACTTAAATTACGATTTACCCTTCTTTGGGGCGGATTTAGTGACTCTCCCTGGCGGTCATTTGATTGCGATCGATATGCAACCCCTATTTTGGGATAGCAAAGCATACCAAGAGCGATTTACTACCCCCATTTTGCCGATGTTTCACGAATATCAGGCGCATCTACCCTGGGGTGGTGATTTCCCAGACGAGGCGCGTCCCTTTTTCTCGCCTGCTTTCCTATGGACACGTCCCCAAGCCACCGAAGATGTGGAAACTCATGTATTTGGCGCATTCAAAGATTATCTGAGCGCGTATCTCAATTTTGTCGCGCAAGCCGAACCAATTACAGATCCAGAGCAGTTGCAAGAAATCGAACAGGCACAATTACGCTATGTCCGCTATCGCTCAGAAAAAGACCCCGCTAGAGGCATGTTGAAGCGATTCTATGGCGAAGAGTGGACGGAAGAATATATCCACGGATTCCTATTCGATCTCGAACGAAATCTTTAGGGATTTTAGATTTTGGATCGCATCACTACCACCCTCCTCCCCTACCACCCCCTCCCCCTGACCCCTCAAAAGTGGTGTAACTATGGTACCGATCGCGCAACGTGAAAACTCGACAGGGAGAAGATTATTAACGTTTGTGACAAAGATGATAAAAAATAATCAAGAGTCACCAGAAGATTGTATATACTTAGATGAACAGGTAAGATTAGCAAAGCTATTCAAAACCTGAGCACCTCTCATACTAGATGGGAGAGTTCGCCCAGATTTATTCAGCAATGTTGCGCTAAAGTCGGAACTAAGGCGCGTAAATTTGACAACAAAACTATTAAGACTAGAGGACTAGAAGACATGTTAGATGGATTTTCCAAGGTTGTCGCCCAAGCAGATGCTCAAGGTCAATACCTCAGCAGCAATCAATTAGATGCTTTGTCCGCAATGGTCAAACAAGGCAACATCCGTATGGATACAGTCAACCGGATTACTAGCAACTCGTCCGCAATCGTTGCGAACGCTGCTCGTAGCCTATTCGCCGATCAACCTCAACTGATCGCTCCTGGTGGAAACGCTTACACCAGCCGCCGGATGGCTGCTTGCTTGCGCGACATGGAAATTATCCTTCGCTATGTCACTTATGCAATCTTCGCTGGCGACGCATCCGTACTCGACGATCGTTGTTTGAATGGCTTGCGCGAAACTTACCTCGCACTAGGTACTCCTGGATCCTCAGTCGCAGTTGGCGTACAGAAGATGAAAGATGCAGCTTTGGCAATCGTTGGCGACACCAACGGAATCACCAAAGGCGACTGTAGCGCAATTATGTCTGAAGTAGCTGGTTATTTCGATCGCGCAGCAGCATCTGTAGGTTAATCGATTCTCTCGATTAGAAGATCGCTCAGATAAATATTTTTGTCAACCATTGTAAGGAAAAACACAACATGAAAACTCCATTAACCGAAGCAGTAGCAACCGCTGATTCCCAAGGTCGCTTTTTGAGCAGCACCGAATTTCAAGTAGCTTTTGGTCGCTTTCGTCAAGCAGCAGCTAGTTTAGAAGCAGCAAAAGGTTTAACCGCCAATGCTGATTCGTTAGCATCTGGTGCAGCTAATGCTGTTTACCAAAAATTCCCATACACCACTACTATGCAGGGGCCAAACTTTGCAGCTACCCCAGTTGGTAAAGCTAAGTGTGTTCGTGACATTGGTTACTACCTCCGCATGGTGACTTATTGTCTAGTTGTCGGTGGTACAGGTCCTATGGATGATTATTTAATCTCCGGTTTGGCTGAAATCAACAAAACTTTCGACTTATCCCCAAGCTGGTATGTTGAAGCTCTCAAGCACATCAAAGATAACCACGGTTTGAGCGGCGATGCGAAAGTTGAAGCCAATTCATACCTCGACTATGCAATTAACGCTTTAAGCTAGTTAATTGACCCACCTGGAGCTATGTTTGTTTGCTTGCGATATCGTTGGTGAAGAAATGTGGCTCTGGGTATTTTTTTGGCTATATGTAATGTAAGCTTTATAAAGCAACGCCAGGGAGGTTAGGACATCTGTAGACGCTTCCGCAAGGCGGAGGCTACGCCAACAAACCATTAGTAGGTCAGCTTTCCCAAACTGACCCCTGTCCCCTGACACTTCGACTACGCTCAGTGCACGCCTCTGACCCCTGCTATAAGATGAATGATGAATCAACTATTCAAGCTGGAGAACCGTTGACTGTAGAACAGGCGATCGTCAATCTTCAGTGTGACGATCTGAGTTTACGGACGTATGCGGCTTGGTGGTTGGGGAAATTTCGGGTGGACGATCGCGCAGTCATCCCTGGATTGATGGTAGCCTTGAATGATGAAGCCGATCGAACTCCTGAAGGTGGTTATCCATTACGGCGAAATGCGGCTAGAGCTTTGGGGAAATTGGGCGATCTTCAGGCAGTGCCAGCACTAATTGAAAGTTTGAATTGCACGGATTTTTATGTACGGGAAGCAGCGGCGCAATCCCTAGAAATGTTGGGCGATGTTGCTTGTGTTCCCGCTCTAATTTCAATTTTGGCTGGAGCGGTACAAAATGGGCAACTTTTGCCAGGTGGTAGAGATTTTTCTCAACCTTATGATGCTATTTTGGAAGCTTTGGGTAGTTTGGGTGCGACGGAAGCAGTACCCCTCATCGAACCATTTTGCGAGCATCCGATTCCGAGGATTCAGTTTGCGGCTTGGCGATCGATGTACCAATTGACTCGAGATAGTAGCTATGGCGATCGATTAGTAGCCGCACTCACCCACCCAGATCTTCAGGTAAGACGGACTCTGTTGGCGGATTTGGGCGCGATCGGATATTTGCCAGCAGCCATACCTATTGCCAAAACTCATGCCGAAAATAGTCTCAAATTAATCGCCCTCAAAGGGTTATTGGAAACTCAGATCGCCCTTTCGCCATTAGACAGACTTTCCGATGGTGCGATTGAGGTAATGAATCTGATGGATTCGCTGCTTTAGTTGGGAGATATAGAGGGGTTTAGTATTTACGTTGTTGTTGGCGGATTGTTAGCCCACTGGAACTTCCCACTTTAGTAGACTGTACGCCGATGAAGATGTTGCCAAAACTATCTAAAATTAAATATTATGTGATGCTATTTCTTCAACTTTATATATATCTAGTTCCAGTAATTCGGCTACTTCCTGAGTACTCAAACCTTTGTCTAGTAACTTGGTCAAAATTTGCAGTTCACTATCTTGGTGTCCTTGTTGATAAAGATTCGTATCTTTAATATTCTCTGGATTTTCCGTAGTTTCTGGAAATAGCTCTGGACAATATTCTCTGAGATTGACTTCAAACTGCTCTGGTGTCAGATTGGCGAAATGTTCGGTCAATATTTTTGTCGCTTTGTCAAAATCTAACATTGTTTAAATCTCTCCATCTATTTCAGTTAATTGACAATCTTTAATTAATGCAGTGTTCTTAACTGCGATCTGGATGTGAGCCAAATCGAAAATTGCCGAATAGGGAAATACACTCTCGCCTTCGACAAATATTAACGAGGTAGTTTAGAGTTAATCGATCGAATAATATTATCGGCTAATCGAATTGACATCTCTACGGTAGATGCAATGTTTCTCACGCTATCATCATAGTCAGATTGATTTCTATATATCCTTAATCGACTCAGATCTTTTCCTGCTTTACTCAGTATTTTATCTCTAGAGTTATTTAGCTCATCTGCTACATATTTATGTTCATTCACATCATTATTTTGTTTCTTCAGTCTGGGGTCATCTAATTCATCTCTTAAATAATTTCTGGCTATGCAAAATGCAGCATAATAAGCACGACTGACTGAAGACCTTAAATGAGATTCAGACCGAGATTTTTGGTCTTTGGTAATATTAGATACTTCTTCAACGTTATCGATCTCTGCTAATTCTAGTGATAAGTCGAAATAATCTCTCCAATCAAACTTATTATTGAAATTCGACATGAATGAGAATATCGCTTAAAGTACTATCTTGTAAAAATTCTGCATCTATATCAGAAGTTTTCTGAAATGCCGTAGCAGTATCTAGGGAAGTTTTGACAATGACGGATAATTGATTTAAACGATCGTGTTCGGGATCTTTGATAATTGTCACGAAGAATCGATCGCCGCTAAAGTGACGAGAGGCAATTTCGATCGATTTCTGGATGGCATCGATCGATTGAGGATTTTGTTGAAATAATGGTTCTAAGTCTCGATCGATATCGACTGAAAATGTTTTCTCTAATTCATATATAGTAGACGATTCGACATCTTCAATGACAAGATGCGCTCCTTCTTTTAAAACTCTCTTGTCTGAAGGCTCGATTATGCCATTCCTAACAATTGCTGTTGTTTTCATACATTTAGTACTCCACCCTACTGTGTGTATTTAGGATTCATCAGATACGATCGATAGGCAGGAGGTAACGCCAATGTCTGGATCGCGGCTAGCTCTTTCTGGATATCTGGGTCAAGTGAGCATCGATCGATACAACAAAGCTAACATATCCTCATTCGTAACTAGCTGCGATTTGGTGATTCTATGAGGATGCGATCGATCGACATTTACTCAAAAATACGATCGATCCCATCCTACAGATATACCCCACAGGTTAATTTTACCCACTGGCTGATTTTACTGCGGCTTCAGTAGGGATGGATTGAGGATCTAAGGCGTGCATGTTCTTACCTGTGGGTAAGACATCGGGGTTGCGAATGGGGTCGCCTTTTTTTTGGAATTTTCTTTAATCCAAATCTATAAGTTCATCCTCAGTCGTACCTCGCCCTCTCCAGTGCGGACTAACATCGATCGCAATAATGAGCCAAAAATCCGCCAGCCGACCAAACTTAAACTAGCAATACGAGTGGATAATAACAACTTCTCCAATTCAATCTGGATGATGCCATCGAATAACAGTGCGTTGGCTAGGGTATCTGGTAGATCGGAAGGTAATGGCGGTAAATATAATCGTTGTGTCGATTGAAATTTCAACAACTGACCGATCGCATCAGCAGCATTAGGCGTTTTTGCTGTAATGGGTTGAATTCGCAGTAGAGCCGCATATTCTCGTCTACCTGGGACTAAATCGCAAGTAGAAGAAGCAATGACAAAGTTCATCCCTGTCAGTCTTTCTCCCAATAAGTAGGCAGCATCGCTACTGATAATATCCCCTTGGAGTAAGGAAAAACGGTCTTCAGTCGGTTCGATCGATCCAGTCGCGAGAGCTTCATCATAATCCAGTGGGTCGCGAACGATCGCGCCTGAAGCATTAAATATCTGTTGTCGCTGCTTAGTTTTTCCTAACTGGCTGGCAAAATCTCTGACTAATCGTACCGCGCTATCATCGTGAGATAAGTCTCGTAAAGCTGCGCTGCTTCCAGACTCTTTAAATCGGTTGGTAAGGTCACAATCTTAGCCCAATGGACGTTGAATTTGGGTTGGATCGATCGTGACTTCATCGTCTGGCTCAACGGCTATATTCTCAAGCTCCAATGGTGGGAAGCTGGATCTCGTTGGTAAAACAGTGGGCATTTTACCCAGCATAGTTACTGTTTCGACTAGCAAAGCTAGAGTGTCACTATCTTCGGGATGATTTTGGACGACGCGGACGGCTCTCATGACGACGTTTAAACCCTGCTGTAAGCGTTCTACGTCGCCAGCTAAACCTACCAGATGTTGGAAATCAGTTTCGGTTAACAGTCGATACTGTCCATTTTTGGTTTGAAGGGTTCCGACTGTTCCTGGTGTGACTTTGTTGAGGGCATTTACTCCAGCGGTTCGTAGTTGCTCGAAGGAGTGCCAATGTTCACCAGGAGCGAGTTTTGATGTTTGTGTTGTGGATGATTGAGTTAGCATCGCGCAGGAAAATCGTAGATTTATTTCGATTCTAACAAGTTAACAATGGTTTGACAATGATTGTCGTTGTAAAGGTCTCTATCTGCTTCGATCGACATTTGCTCAAAAATACGATCGATCGCATCTTACAAATCGACTCCTACAGGTTAATATTACCCGCCGCCTGGGTACACTACAGATACGCGATCGATACCAACCGCGATCTACCCACGACGAACAAGATCAAATCGCCCAATCTCCAGATTGCGCCCGTCAGGAGAAGTTTTTTCACCGCGATGTCAAGCCTACTAAAGGTAATCAATCCAATATATAAAAGCGTCACTCAAAATCTGAGGTCGATCGATTTAAGATCGATTTTGTCCTGATTCATACCTGAAAGTCTAGTATATCGTAATGTCTAGTGATTAACTACAGCAAGATGGCAGGATAGATATATGTGTATTAAAGCCACTAAACGATTTTTGAGGGCTTCATCATGCCTGCCAAAGGTAATCCGCACAAGATTACCTGAAATTATTGCACACATAGAACAGAGTCATCCACCCGATAGGTGCAGAATTAGGCAAGGCGGATTCTGGCGAACACGTATAACTATGAAGTATCGACTTTTTTACAGATATGACGAGCTAGTTTGTTTATGCTTACTCGATCTGCGCCCACGAGATAAATATACCTATAAAAATATTGAACTTCTCAGTGAACAACCTATTCTATCTATCGCAGAAACAGAGGAAATCGGCGATAGCGAAGAAAATCTGCTATCTAAGGATAAACTCTATCAATGCCATATTCCCGATCGATATCATACATGTCTCTTAGAGATTAAAGACGAAGATGGTTTGTTATCCTCAACAGTTCCTTATGAATATTTAAAGAAGATTATCGATATTTTAGATCGATCGATAGAAGCTGTTAGCACAGAGTTTCACCAAGATTTTAACAGTCCAGAGAGTTTACTTGATTTTTGTGAGTCAGGAGAATCACATAGACTTCTACTTGCTTTGTCTAAAGAACAAAAAAGAATAATAAAACTTCCTAACGATCGGGCAATTCTAGTTCAAGGTGGGCCAGGTACTGGTAAGTCAATATTAGCTCTCTATCGAGTAAAAGAACTACTCTTAGATCGAAACATCAAAAAAATCTTATTTACCACCCATAACGGAACCCTTGTTGAGTATTTCAAAGAGCTTTTACATGAGTTAGTGCCAGATAAATTAGATAGCGATCGAGTTGAAGTTCATACACTGACTGCCTGACACAAATGCCTCAAAAGCAGACAGGGAGAAGAAAAGAGTAGAAAACATGAGAAGCTAAAGTTATGAACGCTCTAGCTTACATTCCCATGAACGCTTCTACTCCTCTGTATCTTCAGTTATTAGGATTTTTTCGTCAATACAGTCGAGCCAAAGACTGGAGACATTTAAAGACATTAGGGTGGATGGTGAGTGCTCTAATTGGAAGCGGTAAGCTCAGTTTGCCAGCCTGGGAGCCACATGTTACTAGTAAAGCAACTCAAGCACAAAGTTTTGAAAGACGATGGCGGCGATTTTTGACTAACAATTCGATTAATGTTGAACACATATACCTCCCCCTAGTCATGGCAGCATTGAGCAAATGGAAAAACCAGCGATTGTCTCTAGCGATCGATACAACAGTATTGTGGGATAAATACTGCATGATTCATTTGTCCGTGGTCTGTTGTGGAAGAGCCATCCCCTTGTTATGGGATGTCCTGGAACATGAAAGTGCCACCGTTGCTTTCTCTGACTACGAAAGATTACTCCGCAAGGCTAGATGGTTGCTGCGTGGCTATTCAGATGTGATTCTTTTAGCCGACAGAGCATTCGCCTGTCATGATTTGATGGCATGGCTAAAATTAACAGATTGGCATTATGCACTTAGGCTCAAGTGTGATGTCCTATTGCACGGCATCAACCGTCATCCCATTGAGGTGGGAAAACTTTATCCACCCATGAATCAGGCTAAACTTTTCACAAATGTGCGCTTGTGGGCGGATGGACTACACCGAGCCAACTTAGTGTTGGCAACAGTTAAAGGAGCCAAAGATTCTTGGGCGGTGATTACTGACGAAGTGCCAAGTCTACAAACCTTGTGGAATTATAGTTCCCGCTTTTGTGTAGAAGAATTATTTTTAGACAGCAAATCAGGAGCTTTTGAATTGGAAGATTCTCGCCTACGCCATACTGAGGCTCTCAAACGCTTATACCTGATTGCTGCTGTTGGTCTCCTCTATGCCACAACCACTGGTATGACTGTTCAGATTGCTGGATTACGTACCACTGTTGACCCTCATTGGCGACGTGGTTTAAGCTATCTCTGCTTGGTGCAACGCACGCTGAGGAGACCTCAGCGCGATTGCATCCGCAAAATTGGCTTGCGTTATCTTCGCGGGGTGATTAATAAAGGACGAACATTACTTGTTCCTATTCCTCTGTTTTCTAAAGATCCAGAGCCTTGCTTTGCTTCTAAGAAGGCTCAACTATAGCAATCCTAATTGAGAATCTGGATTTATGGTACAATAATACCAAACAGTCGATCGTAAGGTTATAAGTAATGGTTAACTTCTTGCTGGAACAACTTAAAAAAGATGAGGATATAGCCAGTCTCAAATCTTTAATT
>JANMEL010000035.1:0-2868 GCA_031376885.1 Chamaesiphon sp. OTE_70b_metabat_96
GGGGGGGGGGGGGGGGGGGGGGGGGGGGGGGGGGGGGGGGGGGGGGGTGGGGGGGTGTAGGTTGGGTTGAGCCTCGAAACCCAACATCCCTAGAGCTGGTGCAAGATATGAGCATTCCTAGAGCGTTGGGTTTGGCGGTTCAACATTCCTAGAGGGTTGGGTTTCTAGAGGGTTGGGTTTCGAGGCTCAACCCAACCTACCTACTAACTCACAAAGCTTATCTCCTCACCATTCCCCAGATCGATCGATTTGTCGCCGATGCCGTCTTTGCCGTGGGTTTTGAGGTTGGCGAGGGGGATGGTTTCGTGACGTTGATTGGTGGTGAAGATTTTGAGGTTTTCGGTTGGGAGCATCAGATGGATGAGATTGTCGGTTTTGGTGGCAAATTGCATCGCGTGGGTGCCCATGTTGCCAGTTTGCACAATCCGAATGGCTGTGACGGGTAGACGTTTGGCATAGCCGTAGCGGGTAATGAGGATGATGTCGTTGTCACTGTTGACGGGGAGGCAACCGACGATTTGTTCTTTGGCTCCAACTTTGAGGGCTTGCACTCCTTGGGAAACTCTACCCATGAGGGGGATTTGTTCCGAGGCGAGGGCGAGTCTTAGGATTCTACCACCAGATGTGGCGATGATGATTTCCCGCTCGCGATCGAGTGGTGCAATCGTATGTAGAAGATCTTCTTCGCGGAGTTTGATCAGGGTTGTACCTCGATTTGTCAATCCGGTGAGATCTTGGCGGAGGATGCGTTTGATTTTGCCTTGGTGGGTGAGGAGCAGGAATTGATTATAATCTTCGCCATCTTCTACTGGGCTTATAAATGTGGTGAGGAGTTTTTCTTCACCTTCGTTATCTTGAAGGGCGGGAATCAGGCTGAGGAGATTTGTACCCTGAGCGTTACCGATGGTGGGGGGAATTTCGCGGATTTTTAATGGATATGCTTTACCGCTGTCGGTGATAATTGTTAGTTCTTCATTGGTGGTGGTTTGATAGGTGGTAATGACAAAATCTTGACTATTGGGATTGAGTTTTGCACCTGTTTTACTCAGTCTTCTGATATAGCCTTGATGGGTGATTTCTACTTCTGTTGGTTGACTGGGTTCGGCTTCGACAACTTGGAGTTGGGTGGGCTGGATTGCTTGTGCCCGTTGGGTTCTGGCTTTGGGAGTAGCTACAGTAGGATCTGATTTGGGCTGGACAAATTCGGTGATTTTGGTCCGCCTGTCGTCAGCGTATTTTCGTCTGAGCGATCGCAAGTCTCGTTTGAGCGATTTTAGCAGTTCGTGACGATCGGCTAGCAAGTTATCTAGTTTGGCGATCTTTGCGGTGACTTCATCAAATTCATTTTGCAAATTTTGACGCTCCAATCCTGTCAATCTTCGCATGGGCATGGATAAGATGGCATCAGATTGGATATCGCTCAAATCTAGTTCGGCTTGAAATCTGACTTTGGCGGTGCTGCCATCGGGGGAACTACGCAAGATTTCGATGGTTCGATCGAGATTATCGAGTGATAACATCAATCCTGAGACTAAGTGTAAGCGTTTGCGGGCTTGTTCTACTTCGTTAGCGTACTGACGAGTGAGGGTGATTTCTCGAAAGCGCAAGAATTCTTCGAGTAATTGTCTGAGAGTGAGTTGTCTGGGTTGCCCATCGACGATCGCCAGTAATATCGCCCCAAAGTTGCTCTGGAGTGCGGTTTGACGATAGAGCTGTTGGAGGATATGTTCGGGCTGACTATCTCGTTTGATCTCGATGACAACGCGCATTCCCTGTCTGTCGCTCTCATCCCGCAAGTCGGCGATTCCCTCGATTTTTCCAGCATTGACAAGTTCGGCGATTTTTTCAATCCACGCCGCTTTATTTACCTGATAGGGTAACTCGGTGATGATGAGTGAATCTCGGCGTTTTTTGGACTTAATTAGTTTGACTTGCTCGGCTGCTGTCTCGACATGGGCGACTCCGCGTACGGTAATAATTCCTTTTCCGGTACGATAGGCATCATGAATCCCTTCTACCCCAATTATCTCACCACCTGTGGGAAAATCAGGCCCAGGAATTAGTTTCCACAGTTGCTCGTCGGTAAGATCTGGTTTGTCGATCAGCGCAATGGTAGCATCGATCGCTTCGCCCACATTATGCGGCGGAATATTTGTCGCCATCCCTACGGCAATTCCCCCACAGCCATTAATCACCAGGATTGGCAATTGAGCGGGCAAAACTGTCGGCTCTTGTTGCGAGTTGTCAAAGTTACCGATAAAGTCTACGGTAGCCGTACCAATTTCGCCCAGTAGTGCATCATTGCCGATCTCCGCTAACCGCGTCTCAGTATACCGCATCGCCGCTGGTGGATCGTTATCTACTGAGCCAAAATTGCCATGTCCCGCCAGCAAGGGATAACGAGTCGAAAAGTCCTGAACTAGTCTAACTAGAGCATCATAGACCGATTGGTCGCCGTGGGGATGATATTTACCCAGCACATCCCCAACTACGCGGGCGCATTTCCGATATGGACGATCGGGTGTCAAGCCCAATTCGTGCATTGCATAGATAATCCGCCGATGCACTGGTTTCAATCCATCCCGCACATCTGGCAATGCCCGCCCCACGATCACACTCATGGCGTATTCTAGGTACGATCTCTGCATCTCCGAGTGCAACGCAGTTGGAATAATTTTCTCCGTACCCAGCAGATCTAACTGTTTTACCATGAGTTCAAATACCTATCGCCTATTCCGATCGCTACATTCATCTCAGTCTGCCATAATTTGTTCGCAGTCTAACCGAACTGAGAAATAATGATACACAATTACTAGGGGATAGGGGATAGGGGATAGGGGATAGGGGATAGGGGATAGGGGATAGTTT
>JANMEL010000047.1:0-11672 GCA_031376885.1 Chamaesiphon sp. OTE_70b_metabat_96
CGCATACTGGCAACTGGGCGGGTCACCCGACCAGCAGGGTTAAAACCCGCTCCTGTAAAGCCGTCGTGAACGACGGGGTTTCTACCCAATTTTCTGATGATAATTACGGCGGCTCACTATGCACCAGCAGAATATTTACAACGAGAAGATCGATCGACCATTAAACACGAATTAATCGATGGAGAAATTATCCCTGTGCCTGGTGCGTCGGCAAATCATAATCGTCTGAACTTAAATTTCTGTCGGCTATTTCCTTTAGAAATTCATGGGCAAGATTATGAGATATTTATGAATGATATGCGGCTATGGTTGCCCGTAAATCAAAGTTATGTTTATCCCGATGCCATCGTCATCGCTGGAAACCCTCAATTTACAGACAGCAAGCAAACAGCGGTAACTAATCCCTGTCTGATTATGGAAGTTTTATCGACTTCTACCGAGGGTTATGACAAGTCGGGGAAGTTTAGATTATATAGATCGATCTCTAGTTTCGAGGAATATCTCTTAATCGACCAGTTTAGTTATCGGGTGGAGCAATATACTAAGGTCGATAGTCATCAATGGTTGTTGACAGAATGGCTAGGGGAAGATGCGGTAATGCAATTGCGATCGCCATCGGTACAAATCCCGCTGAAAGATTTATATCATCGCGTTTCTTTTAATGTTTTGAGTTCGGATATGGGTGAATAATTGTTAGGAATGAGGATTTAATAATATACACATCTGTAGGTTGGTTTTCGCGGGCTTCTACCCAACCTACGCAAGTTATTTAGGGTCTTCGCGACTTGGTATGCTAATCCAGAATTAAATCGCTCTAAACCTAGCTGTTAAGCCAAAAATTAGCAATAAATCTATCGATTACCGATTTTAACCCAAAATTGTTGCTGGTCATACATTTGAGCTGTAAATCAGCATACTAAGTAGTGAAGAGCCGTTATTTAATCCTCATCCCTTAGCAAAAACCTTCCCTTACTCACGTCTTGCACCAGTATAAAAATATTAGTAATTGGCATAGATCCAGGACGTGGTCTTGTACCCGCCCTCATGTTGTTGCAACAATAGTACTTATGAATTGGTGCAAGATGTGAGCCTACAGATGGCTGTAATGTTGATGGGTTGGCGCAGCCTTTCAGAATGAAAGTCGATACCAAATTCCATCATTATCCTGTAGGGGAGGGTTTGGGCAAATAACCGCCCTAGCGACTGCTATGGCTCCTACCCTCTGGTTTGTTCGTCTAGAACCTTCTTCAATCCATCCCGTTGTACGAGGGTAAAGATTTCATCAAGGATGGTTTGCGCTCCTTGCTCCTTGAGGCGATGGGCGAGATCTTTGCCGATTTGTTCCGCATCTACCGCCAATCCGGTAATTGTATCCGTTACTAGTCTTTGCCCGTCGAGACTAGATACCATTCCGACTAGAGTTAGATTGTCATCTTCGATCGACGTATTCACACCGATCGGTACTTGACAACCGCCCTCTAGTTCCCGTAAAAATGCCCGCTCTGCATGACAACGATAAGCAGTCGGCTGATGTTGTAATGCCCGAACGATCGCGAGTACTTCGGGATCTTCTGTCCGACACTCGATTCCCAGTGCCCCCTGTCCGACGGCGTGGAGCGACAAATTAGCGGGAATGAACTGGTGAATCCGATCGCCAAAATCCAGCCGTTGTAGACCCGCTGCGGCTAGAATCAGCACATCATACTCACCCGCATCAAGCTTGGCTAGTCGAGTATTTACATTTCCTCGCACATCTTTGAATACTAGGTGGGGAAAATGATGGCGCAGTTGAGCCAATCGGCGTAAGGATGATGTTCCAACTACTGTACCTTCGGGGAGGGTGTCGATTTGGTACTGTTTGAATTTATCATGGGCGACTAGCGCGTCGGCGGGATTTTCGCGTTCGGTGATGCAACCAAGCATCAATCCATCTGGTAGATTGGTAGGGAGATCTTTGAGCGAGTGAACTGCTAAATCTGCCGATCGATCGAGGATCTTGACTTCCAATTCTTTGGTGAATAATCCTTTATCCCCAATTTTTGCCAAAGGTACATCGAGGATTTTATCCCCTTGGGTACTCATTGTCTCGACTTCAAAACCGCGATCGGGAAAGTGCTTTTGTAATTCGGCTTGCACCCAGTGAGTTTGAACCAGTGCGAGTTGGCTTTTCCGTGAAGCTATACGGATTGTCTGACTTGAATTTGTTATATTGGCGGACATATATTAAAAGTTATTGTTAATTCGATCGCAAACAAACACCCACTCTAGGATACAGGGAAGAGGGAATAGGGGATAGGGGTTAGGGAATAGGGACTAGGGAATAGGGAATAGGGAATAGAGGTTAGGGAATAGGGGTTAGGGAATAGGGGCGAAAGCCGTATATGTACTTTTGACAGGCACAATCTCAATGAAGGCATCAGAAACCAGACATGAGGATTTAATAATATACATATTTTGTACCAGCGATCGCAAAATTAGCACACTAACCCCTATTCTCTAACCCCTATCCCCTATCCCCTATCCCCTATCCCCTATCCAATGAATACTCGATACATGACTGAACTTCATCAAATGCAGCGAGCGATCGCTGACTTGCTTTTATATCAAGATGTTTTAGATGATGAAATTGGCAGTGCGTTAGTCAGTTTACTTCAGGCGATCGCCCAAGGAGATCGATCTCAATCTAATGCTTTAATTTGTTTGACTGCTTATGGTCGGTTCTTCAAAGCTTTGGCTGCCGAAAATTTGAGCTGGGAGGAATACTCGATCGATCGATTATTGTCAGCAGAAAACCCATTTAGCATTTGGGCACAGAAGAGTAAACTAGAAGAGTTGTCGCCAGCTTTAATTGCTGCGGCTCGTCAGGATTTCGAGGCATTGCATATTCTGTATACTCACGGAAATTATATTCCCCTATGGGTACAGCAGGTCAGCAATCCTAGTGGTCGATCGGTAATTTGGAATAAAAATAATCGACTTCAAGATCGATATTCAGAGATAGTTCCGTTACTTAATACGATTAATTGGGGTGAGTTGGTACCTAATATTGCCGCACATTATCATCAGTATGGTGTGGGTATATTTGCCAAGTATCGAGCATTCAGATGGCAAAACAAACCGATCGGTATTGCCGATCCCGATCGAATCGATATTGCCGATTTAGTTGGTTATGAACAGCAGAAAGCAACCCTGATTAAAAATACCGAATCCTTGCTATCAGGCAATCCTGCCTTGAATATCCTGCTCTATGGTGGCAAAGGTACTGGAAAATCATCCTTAGTCAAAGCACTGCTAAATCACTATTCAAATAGTCAATTGCGACTGATTGAAGTTAGTAAGTCTAATTTAATCGATTTACCACTAATTTTAGAACATCTTGTCGATCTGCCTCAGAAATTTATCATCTTCGTAGACGATCTTTCCTTTGAAGCAGATGATGAGGCTTTTAAAGCTTTGAAAGTAGTCTTAGAAGGCAGCGTAACAGCCAAACCAGCTAATGTGGTAGTTTATGCCACTTCCAATCGCCGTCATTTGGTGCGAGAATATTTTGCAGATCGTCCTCGTCCTCAAGATGCCGATGATATTCATATGTGGGATACAACTCAAGAAAAACTCTCTTTTAGCGATCGATTTGGGATTACCCTCACCTTTGAACCTGCCGAGCAATCCAAGTATCTAGATATAGTTCATCATTTAGCAAAATCTGCCGGATTATCGATCTCCAATGAGGATTTGGAAGCTCGCGCCCTCCAATGGGCTACGAGACATAACGGACGATCGGGGCGCACTGCCAGACAGTTTATCGATTATTTATTGGGTTAATTATGCCAATCCTAAAACAGACATCAACCGATCGATTTCGCACTGCTCGCCGAATAATTCCCGCGCACAATCAATTTTAATTGGTTCTTGGAGTCGAACTCGTCCAAAAGCTCGATCGATAATTTCGACGGTGGTAAGAGTATCTAGATCTACCGACAGAATGGGTATTTCTAGGTCTTCAGCACGGCTAACGATGAAAGGTTGAGGCGGAAGGTGTCCGGTCAAAATCAGACACTGTGTAGAGGTTTCTAGCGCGGCCAGTTGAATATCTGCTCGATCTCCACCAGTGACAACTGCCATATTATGACCCCGACGAAAGTATTCTAGGGCAGAATTGACGTTCATGGCACCGATCGATAGGCTTTCTACCATCAGATCCAATCGATCGGGACGACATAATACTTCAGCATCGAGTTGGGCGATAAGCTGCTTTACCGTTACACTCCGCAGCAATCCATTTCGATGAATGATGCCGAATGTGGGTACTCCGGCTCGTTCTAAATATGGTACCAGAGTCGTCTGGACGCTGGCTACACGATCGCGAGGCACATCATTAATGATTACCCCGATTAGTCGCGCTCCTAGCTGCTGCTGGGCGGCTAGGATGATATCGATCGATGAAATGGGATGGTAGCGATTCACCAACAGCACATCAGCATCAAGATCCGCAGCGACTTGAGTTGTTGCTAGCCCAAATAAGCTACCCTCCCAAAGATTGGCGCAACCTTCGAGGATCACCAAGTCTCCTGACAGACGCACATTTGCCTGCAATAATTGGGTATAATCTTGTCGATCGACTCCAGTTAATCGATCGATTGTCTTAGCCTCATCTAATACCAGTAGTGAGGATCCCACCCGATCGGCTGGCAATGATAATGCCTTTCCCATTAGTTGACAGTCGCCAACTACTGTCTGTGGCTCCTTCAAGGTTGGTTCGTTTACATTACTTGGGATCTTGTCTAGTTTTGGCAACTGCGAACGAAAATCGCTCTCATTGTCAGTCACCACTGGCTGAATATAAGCAATCTTAATTCCTTTCGCCTGTAAGCGATCGGCAATTCCCAGAATTGCTGCCGATTTCCCGCTACATGCTTCCGTTGAAGCTACCAGCAAGTATTTTGTAGCCATGCTCACACGCTCATCTCTAGTCATTTAGTTGCGTAATTCAATAATCGATAATTAGGATCGGAAACCAGTCATCGTGCCAACTATTCAACTGTAGTCAGTTTGGTTAGCACGACACGGATCGATCGTCTTTGGCGATACACTAGCTCTGAGTATCAGTCTTTAATTTAGCGTACGACTGGACGACTTAACCTACTCTCGAACCAATTGACTAAATTTAACTGACAGGGATCTTAATTTCAATTATCCCTGATTCCCGATCCCGATCTGCCTAATCTTCAATTCGCATCAGTTTACGATAGAATAAATGCGCGAAGTCGGGAGTATTGGAATCCCGCAGATTGATGAGCCAATCAATCAAATAGCCGATTAGCTCCGAATTCATCAGATTGATATCATAGGTGAGATCCACATTCCCATCGAACATCATCGTACATCGAGTCAAATCACCTGGCAAATGTTGGATCACCCAATTAATCACATAAGGGATTTTCTCGCCGCCTTCGATCGCCCGATGACCATCGAGTCCACCCTTATAGTAAAGTGTAATAGCTTTGGGCAAAAGATTTCGCTTTGCCGCCGACTTCATAAAGTACGGCGCGTAGAGATTCACCTTATCTGGTGTAGCTGGAACAATTTCATCAAATAAATTCATCGATCGTCTGGTTAGCTCAATCTATTAGGGTGGTTGCTGTTAGTATTCACCATTCCCCGCCAAAAATTTACGCCACCCACAAACATCCCCATCCCAATCTAGCCCACTCTCTGCGATCTCCCTTCTCTCCGCGCCCTCTGCGCCACAAAAAACCCCCTCTCCATCACAAAGAAGGGTTAAATTATTTTGAATGATGATTTAGTTTCGGAGAATTCAGCGTCAATCCACAAACATCCCCACCCCAATCTAGCCCACTCTCTGCGATCTCCCTTCTCTCCGCGCCCTCTGCGCCATAAAAAAACCCCTCTCCATCACAGAGAAGGGTTCAATTATTCAAAATGATTATTTAGTTTCGGAGAATTCAGCGTCGATGACATCATCAGCACCACCAGTGCCACCACCAGGCGGATTACCGCCAGCACCATCATCGCCAGCTTGTTGATAGATATTACTACCGATCGCGTACAATGTCTGTTGGACTTCAGGAGTCAACCGTTGAATCTCAGCATCATCTTCTTTCGCTACAGCTTCCCGTAGCTCTTTGATGAGAGCTTCTAGCTTGGTTTTGTCAGCAGCGGGAACTTTATCTCCAAGTTCTTGAAGTTGTTTTTCAGCTTGATAGGTGAGAGAATCAGCTTGATTCTTGCGATCGATCTTATCGCGAGTCTCTTTATCGCTAGAAGCATTATTTTCAGCTTCTTTTACCATCCGCTCGACTTCGGTTTTGTCGAGAGTAGATGCACCAGTGATACTGATGGATTGCTCTTTTCCAGTGCCTTTGTCTTTTGCCATGACATTGAGGATGCCATTTGCGTCGATGTCAAAGGTGACTTCGATTTGAGGTACGCCGCGAGGGGAGGAAGGAATCCCATCCAGACGGAAGGTTCCCAAACTCTTGTTGTCGCGAGACATTTCCCGCTCACCTTGGAGAATGTGAATCTCCACATTACTTTGCCCGTCTACCGCTGTCGAGAATGTTTCCGACTTTTTGGTAGGAATAGTAGTGTTGCGAGGAATGATTTTAGTCATCACACCGCCGAGGGTTTCTACACCCAAGGATAGAGGCGTGACATCCAACAAGAGGATATCTTTGACTTCACCAGCCAAGACACCAGCCTGCACCGCTGCACCAACTGCTACCACTTCATCAGGGTTGACAGTTTCGTTAGGCTCTTTACCGAGAATCCGTTTGACGAGTTCTTTGACTGCGGGAATCCGCGTAGAACCACCAACTAGCACGATTTCATCGATGCGGCTCTTGTCGATTTTACCATCGCGAATCGCATTCTCGACGGGGATCCGACAGCGATCGATCAAGTCAGAACAGATCTCCTCAAATTTAGCACGAGTCAGGGTCATTTCGACGTGCTTTGGCCCATCCTGCGTCGCAGTGATAAATGGCAGGTTGATTTCTGATTGCGATACGCTAGAAAGTTCGATTTTGGCTTTCTCAGCCGCTTCAGTCAAGCGTTGGAGAGCTTGACGATCTTTGCGAAGATCGATACCTTCATTTTTCATGAAAGTAGTCGCTAAGTGATCGACAATCTTTTTATCAAAGTCGTCACCACCTAAATGGGTATCCCCAGAAGTCGCAAGCACTTCAAATACACCATCCCCAACTTCAAGTACCGATACATCAAAAGTACCACCACCAAGGTCAAAGACGAGAATTGTTTCATTATTCTTCTTCTCCAAACCGTATGCTAGTGCAGCAGCGGTAGGCTCGTTGATAATCCGCAATACGTCGATACCAGCAATTTTACCTGCATCCTTGGTAGCTTGACGCTGAGAATCATTAAAATAAGCAGGTACGGTAATTACGGCTTGAGTAACAGTTTCACCCAAATACTTACTTGCATCATCTACCAGTTTCCGCAATACTTGAGCAGAGATCTCTTCTGGAGCGTACTTCTTGCCCAATCCTGGAGATTCGATCCGAACGCTATTACCGTCATTAATCACCTTATACGAGACTTCTGTAGCCTCATGGGTGATTTCGTCAAACCTACGCCCGATGAATCGCTTAACCGAGTAAAATGTATTCTCAGGATTCATTACCGCTTGGCGTTTGGCGATTTGTCCGACTAATCGATCGCCACTTTTCGCAAATGCAACAACAGAAGGTGTAGTGCGGAAACCTTCAGCATTGGCGATTACAGTGGGCTTACCACCTTCCATCACCGCAACGCAAGAGTTGGTAGTTCCTAAGTCAATGCCAACAACCTTTCCCATAAAACTATAACTACTTCCTAAATAATGACAACAATTTGGATAATGGCGACGATCGCAACTGGTTACTCCAGTATTAACCCTATACTTATGCCAATCCAGGTTTTTTTCCAAGGGTGGGTTTCCCTACCTCTCGATCGAGTCACTCCGCTCTAGCCACTAGGTTTAATCCTTTGTGCGGTCGGTTTTACTCTCGTCCCGTCTTGTACCTCTCTACTTTACGTGAATTGCCCCAATGCCGAAATTGAGGCGAACCGTATATAGTAGTGTTGCTTACCGAAGTTTCGTCCAAGATTCGATCTCGATCTCCATAATCAATTTGTAGGGGTACCCCTTGCCTGCCGTGAGCGGAGCCGAACCGTGGGTGCCCTCAACTGAAGAATTAGCAATTCTCATCCACTGTGTGATGAACAAGGCGGTACAGCATTTACACAGATTAAAAGTGCCATAGTGCCTTGAGTATGCGAGCCTTTCAGTAATATGATTTACCCATCAACCTCTGACTTTCCCAAAATACCGATCGCTATGGCAATTTCCGCATTATCTTCTTCTATTAATACTCTCAACCTCCCCACTTCAGCCCTATTTGGTACCGACGGAATTCGTGGTAAAGTAGGCGATATCCTCACCGCTAATTTAGCTCTCCAAGTGGGATATTGGGCGGGGCAAATCTTACGCACAGCCGCTACTGACGTTGGGCCAATTATTATCGGTCAAGATTCGCGCAATTCTAGTGATATGCTGTCTTGTGCCCTAGCTGCGGGGATTACCTCCGCCGGAATCGAAGTTTGGAACTTGGGATTGTGTCCGACTCCTGGTGTAGCGCACCTCACAGCTACTAGCGATGCGATCGGTGGCGTGATGATTTCTGCCAGTCACAATCCCCCTGAAGACAATGGAATCAAGTTTTTTGGCGCGGACGGCACAAAATTGTCCAGAGACTTGCAAAAAGCCATAGAAGCTGGAATCAGAGGACAATCTGGCCCAGGATCTACAGCCGATCGCTGGGGTCATCACTACTATACCCCCGAACTCATCGCTCAATATGTCGAAGCGATGAAAGATTCCCTCCCACCCGATGCCAATCTAACTGGGATGAAAATCGTTCTAGATTTGGCGTATGGCGCATCGGTAAATGTCGCTCCAGAAATTTTCACCAAATTAGGTGCAGAATTAATCTATCTCCATGATGAAGCCGATGGCGATCGCATCAACGTCAATTGCGGCTCCACCCACATGGAAACCCTCCAAGCCACCGTACTCAAACACCAGGCAGATCTCGGATTTGCTTTCGATGGCGATGCCGATCGCGTCCTCGCAGTAGATAATAAAGGTCGTAAAGTCGATGGCGATTATATCCTCTACTTCTGGGGCAAATATCTCCGCCAACTCGGACAACTTCCCGACGACTCGATCGTCACCACAGTTATGGCAAATCTGGGCTTCGAGCGAGCTTGGCAAGCCCTCGGTGGTAAAATCACCCGCACAGCCGTAGGCGACCAATACGTCCAAGCTGAGATGGTTAGCAGTGGTGCCCTTTTAGGTGGCGAACAATCTGGACACATTCTCTCTCCCCAACATAGCGTCAGCGGAGATGGGATCCTCACCGCCATTCATCTCGCCACCATCGTCAAACAGTCCAACGAATCCCTCGCCGATTTAGTAGATAATAGTTTCCAAACCTACCCCCAAATTCTCCACAATGTCCGCGTAGAGGATCGCGAAACCCGCCTCAATTGGGACAAATGCCAACCCCTCCAAGCCGGAATCCTCAAAGCCGAAACCGCAATGGGCAAAACCGGACGAGTACTAGTTCGCGCCTCCGGTACCGAACCCCTCATCCGCGTCATGGTCGAAGCCGAAACAATGGAAACCACCAAACAGTGGACAGAATACCTAGTATCGATCGTCCAAGAACACTTCCAAAATTAGATAAATAGAGTATTTCTCGATCTATAATATTCGATCTCGCAATTAACTCCCGCACGCAAATCCCCTCCTCGGAGGGGTGCCCTTCAGGGCGGGGTGGGTAAATCCCAACTAAATTCAAATCCCAACAATCGATCGATCCAAACACCCTAATCAGGATACCAAAACATTCCCTTAATCCCCTCTGGATCCTCCACAAATCCCATGTCATTATAAAAACCGACCACATGAGAGTCAGCAAACAACGTAATGTTGCTAATATCCTCAGCCCGAATTTTATCGATCGTATACTTCATCATCGCCTTACCCAATCGCTTCCCCTGAAAATCAGGATGAACCACCACATCCCAAATCGTCGCATTGAAAGCATAGTCAGAAGTCGCCCGCGCAAAGCCAATCATCCGCTTCGTCGCACCCTTCACCTCCCACATCGACACCACAATAAAACTATTCTGGAGAGCCTTCTTCACCTTCCTCAGTGGACGACGAGACCAACCCACCACATCACAAAGCTCCTCCAACTCGTATAAATCGAGATCTCGATCGGTACTAAAAAAAATCTGACTATTAGGCGGTAAATTGATGCCAGTTACTCTTACCGAAGCACCAACCGTAGCACTCGTCTTCGATTCAGTAGCCGTATCGCCGCCACTAAATAAACTCTTCCAAAAAACCATGTGGTGTGGGCAGCAAGGGGATAATTGCAGATTATGAACTCACTCAAGCCATCATTGGAGAGTTCAAATTAAATATCACCAAATTATAACATTATTCCCGATGCAATCCCTACTCTTAATCCGTAGCAATCCCCAATTCAACCGCACTACCAACAATCGACTATTGGTCGAGAATCAGCAAAATATTTTAAATTTGGAATTGCTACTTAATCTGCGTCACTAGACTCTGCGATCGCCGAAAAATAGTCATACCCCACCAATGTCATCATCCCATCCAACCAAAATTTTCCCAATGACCGAAATTAATCTCGATAAATACCAACACATATTAGTAGTCGATCTCGAAGCTACCTGCTGCGACTCAAAAACTATTCCCCGCTACCAAATGGAAACCATCGAAATCGGCGCAGTCATGGTGTCTACAGAGAGCCTCACGATCGTCGATGAATTTCAAACATTCGTCAAACCGTTTCGTCATCCAGCTCTCACCCAATTCTGTCTCCAACTAACTTCTATTACTCAATTTCAAGTAGACACCGCCCCAACCTTTTCCAACGCGATCGAACTATGGCAAACCTGGCTCTCTCAATTTGACACAGCTATCTTCAGCTCTTGGGGTGACTACGATCGTCACCAACTCCAGCAAGACAGCAAACATCATCGAATCGACCTACCTTACCCAGTTTCCAGCAACCACATCAACCTCAAACAAATGTTCACCACCAGCCAACAGCTCAAAAAACGCTACGGTATGGCTCAAGCCCTAAACCTAGCCAACATTCCGCTCACTGGGATACACCACCGTGGCATCGACGACGCACGAAACATCAGCAAGCTTTTACCCTATATCTTAGGTAGACAGGCCATTTGAGGGGTATTTATATCGATCGCCACCAGATCTCACCATATATATGTATGGAGTCGATCGATAAAATTTTACCTCGTTCAAATCATTACCCAGCTTGCCATCCACCGACTTCAAAATCTATCGTTCAACCTTAATTCAGACCAACCTTCAAAAATATTTTCCTAGTTCGGGGGATCCCAGACCATAAATACACCCCAAAACCAATATGGGGCAACAGATCGAACAAACTTTGAAAAAAAGCTTGACAAGAGCTGGGGAGTCGGGTTATATTAATAAAGCGGTCGAGAGAAACGGCGACAGATCACCGAGCGAAAGCCGCTCCTGGAGCCAAACTCAACACCTCTGAACCTAGACAACTATATAGTTT
>JANMEL010000254.1:0-12049 GCA_031376885.1 Chamaesiphon sp. OTE_70b_metabat_96
TTGTCACGACAACTGGAAATTCATTCGGCAAAATTGCCATCGCCAGCGTAATCCCGGCGAGGACTCCTTTGAGCCAATCTCCTGTGGTGGCTCCATAAATTACGACAATTGCCACGCATAATGCTAAAGCGATACCAAATACGCGACTCACTAACCGATTCATTTCTCGTTGTAAGGGAGTGACTTCTGGCTGCACTTTTTGTAAAGCGTTGCCAATCTTGCCCATCTCTGTCTGTGTGCCGATCGATCGCACCTTGACGATTCCCTGTCCCTGCACTACCAAGGTTCCAGAATACACAAACGGCAATTCATCGCCGCCAGGATGCGCCATTTCTACATCTCCCACAGCAGCAATTTTACGAACTGGTAAAGATTCTCCGGTTAATAACGACTCATCGGTGGAGAGATTGGTGCAAGATAAAACGATCGCATCCGCAGGTACCCTGTCGCCTTCTGCTAACATTAAAATATCGTCCCGCACCACTTCTCGTCCGGCAATCCGCTTGCGTTGTCCATCTCGAATTACCAAAGCGCGAGGACTAGAAAGATCGCGTAAAGCTTCGAGAGCGTGTTCGGTTTTACCTTCTTGGTAGAGACTAATTGCGGTCAGAAAAACGACGAAGCCTAGCAAAATTAAGGCTTCCTGAAGGTCGCCTAAAATCCAATAAATGATGCCACCACCGACTAGGAGGAGGAAGATCGGATCTTGGATGCTTTCCCAGGCGATCGATAAAATACCCCGCGATTGAGTCGAGGGAAGTTCATTGTAGCCATCGCGATCGAGCTTGGCAATTGCGTCTCGATTGGATAAGCCAGTCACGGGATTGAGATCTACTGAAGAAACCATCAGAATCCTCTAATTTGTTGGTGAATGTTCCTTGGCAAAATATGCTCGAACCTTCGCGATGATTTGCGGATTCGTCATTTTGTCAACTGTTTCGATCTCCACAATGTGCCCATCAAGGTTATTTTTTATGAGCTGTTCTTTTAGTTCGCCCTTTGCTTCACCTGGCCCAAAGATCAGAATAGACTCAGCATCTCGAATAGCTGTAATGACCGCAGCATAGTAAATATTCAGATGTTTGGTAAAATCTCGTTGACGGCGTTGGCGTAGCCTCTCGCTTGCGAGAATCGTCAGCAGGTACTTGGACTGCTTCATAATCACCCTCAAGTGGTCGGTCGCCAGCTCGCTGAAGCTGTTTTTCTACCCCCGATACTATTTCCTCAATCTTTTCCCCTTGCTCGGTAATAGCTACCACGATCGCCTTCCGACGATCGATCCAAAGACCTAATTTAGTACTCATTGACTATTTCCTTACTATTATGCTAAAAAGGGAATATATCCCTCGTCTACAATTCTAAAAAAGCTTTAATTATTGGCAGCAGTTTTTGCTACAGCTCGCACCCATAAGTATATTAAAAATTCAAAATCCATGGAACTATCAAAATATAGATTTTAGCTTATATTTTAGAGCCATAATCTCCTCATATTGAGAGAGGGGAAAAAGCAGATTTAACTATATTAAATTTAGAAATATGATTCAGTCATCGATCGGGTAGCGTCCGCTTTGCGGAATCGAGATCTCGGCTGACTAATGCTTGAATATCAGTTCGCAATCCGGTGATTTCTGCTTGCAATGCTTGAATCGATTTTGTACTCGCTAATTCTGCGTCATCGCTTTCGGCATCTCTGTCAATAAAAAATGTTGCCAAAGTTGCCGTCAAATAGCCAAATACCACCACCGCATACAACGCCAGAAAAAAGCAGAGTATCCGCCCTTCTGCTGTTTTGGGGAAGTAGTCAGATCCGATTGTCGTCATCACCATTGCTGTCCACCACAATGCAATGCCATAGTCAGTAATAATGCCATTGGGAACTTCGCGCTCGAACGCATACATTCCAGCCGATCCAATCAGGGTCACAATTACAGTTAAACCCGCTACATAACCAAAGCCGCGCCGCTGAACGCTGGCACCAAATAAGCGCATTCCTCGGTTGGTGCCGATCGTGATGCGTAATAATTGAAATCCTCGCACCGCATGAACCGAGCCAAATGGCTGAATGATTCGCATTATCCGAAAGATTCGCAAGGCTGGAATCAGCAGTGAGAGAACGATTAACCAGTGGTGTTTGATATAGGAAAGTTTGCGGGGGGCGAGGATGAATTTGATGCTAAAGTCGAGGATAAAAGCGATCCAAATGGTCGTTCCGATTGCTTCCAAGATTGGAGTTAGCCCCCAAACTAGCTCGACGATAAACAATCCCAACCATGCAAAACTCAGCACCAACATCGGCGTTTCCGACCAATCTTCCCACTGTTGCAGTACTTCGCTACACTCCCGCTCTAATGCTGGCTGTTGGTGTGGATGTTTCATAGTGTGTTTGGGGGCTGCGATCTATAGACATCAAGCTGTGCCCGTAACTGAGCTACTTCTTGAGCTAGATCTAGGACGATCGCGGCTCCGACTAAGTTCACCCCCAAATCTTGCCGCAACCGCTGAATTTGAGCGATGCGGGCAATCTCGCGGGAATGTAGCATCGAGCCTGTAGGTTCGATAACGCCCAACTGCACATAAACTTGAATTACTGCGATCGAGGTTTCAGTCATCGATGCAGCATATTCAAAGGTATACAGTCGATCTCCTTCAGGTGAAATCACTGCTGTTGATAGGTTGAAGGTCATAATTTAATCTCCTCTAAGTGGGCGCGGGGATTAAAGGTGGTATTTGCCTGAATTTTTTCGTAGCATTCTTGCTCGATCGAATTCAGTTCTTGGGGTGTGACGATCTGAAGTTTGGCAAATAAGTCGCCGCGTCCCCCTTTGGGCAATGTCCAACCTTTGCCGTGCAGTTTCAGCGATTGCCCCGATTTCACCCCTTTCGGGACTTTCATCGTCACGCTACCATCGGGGGTTGGTACTTTGATTTCTGCCCCCAAAACCGCCTCATCGGGGCGAATGGGCACGTCACATACGAGATTATCGTCCTCGAATCTAAAGAAGGCATGGGGTAATACTTCAATGGTGAGATACAAATCCCCTCGTTGTTGTGAGAATGGACTGGCGCGACCTTTACCTTTGAGCCGAATCCGACTACCTGGTTTGGCACCTGCGGGAATGCGGACGTTAATCGTATCATCGTCGAGTTGGAGCCGTTGCTGGACACCGTGAAATGCTTCGGAGAAGGTGAGGGCGATTCTCGTTCCGAGAGGCTACGCCAACGCCGCTTCACTATCTGGTGCGGGTGCTTGCGAACGATATCCACTCCCAAAATCGTCAAAGCCACCAGGGGTCGATCTATTACTCTGAGTTCCATTTCTTCTACCCAGTAAATCGTTGATAAACGATTCAAAATCATCATATTGACCCAAATCCTCATTTGAGACATTAGTGCCCCTAGATGATGGGTTTTCAGTGGATCTGGGCTGGTTCCAGTGCTGCCCAAACTGGTCGTATTTCTCCCGTTTTTCTGGATCGGAAAGTACCTCATTGGCTTCATTGAGATTCTTGAACTTTTCTTCTGCGGCTTTATCGCCAGGATTGAGGTCGGGATGGCACTTGCGGGCAATCTTACGATAAGCCAGTTTAATTTCTTCAGGAGTTGCTGTTTTGCTCACTCCCAGGGTCGCATAGTAGTCTTTAAAATCTGTTGCAGTTGCCATGATTGACCTCTTAAACGTCTATAAGTGTATACACGTAGACTTTTACCCCACCCCAGCCCTCCCCTTGTAAAGGGGAGGGAGCAAGAATCGACCGAATTCTACTAGACTCCTTGATAAATTTCCATAACCGAATCAAGCAGTTTCAGCGCATCTGGTTTACTACGCTGGAAGGAATTACGCCCAATAATCGAACCGAACCCACCTCCGCCCTGAATCGCCCGTACTTCTTCCAACAGCACATCATCTGAATGGGTAGCTCCACCAGAGAAAATTACGATTCGGCGACCATTGAATGTAGATTGAACGACATGACGGACTCTTTCCGTGGGGTTTGCGATCGGAATCTGCATTTTTTGGTAAACCTCCCTCGCCGCTTGCTGTTCGATATGCTCGGTTGGGAGTTTGACTTTGATAATGTGTGCCCCCAACTGAGCGGCAATTTGAGCAGCATAGGCAATGACATCGATTGCGGTTTCTCCAGCGGTACTGACACCCGAACCGCGAGCATAAGACCAAATTACGACTACTAGCCCACACCGTTTGGCTTCGGCGGCGTAGGCGCGGATTTGCTCGTACATCTCGAAGCGTTTGGCAGAGCCAGGATAAATCGTAAAACCGATCGCGACACAGCCTAATCGCAGGGCATCCTCAACGCTACTAGTCAATGCCTGAGTAGGATCGGCTTCATCGAGTAAGGCATCATGGTCATTTACTTTGAGAATTAACGGAATTTCCCCAGCAAATTCTCGCGCTCCGGCTTCGAGGAAGCCTAATGGTGCGGCATAGGCATTACAACCAGATTCGTTGGCGTAGCCTCTCCCCTGGAGAATCGCGAGTTCAAAGTGATAACGCGGGTCATAAGCAGGTGGATTGGCGGCAAAACTCCGCGCGGGGCCATGTTCAAAGCCCTGATCTACAGGCAGAATCACCAGCTTGCCAGTACCCGCGAGTTTGCCATGATTCAGTAATCGGGACAGGTTGGTGAGGGTGCCAGGATTGTCACTACCGTACCAACTCAAGATTTCTCTAGTTCTTTCTGTCATGGTTTACCTCTGAGCATTAAATAAATCCTTTGAAATCTATTGTTTTCTAAATATTAAAACTGACCATTTAGGCAGATTGATGTAAATCTTTCCGTCTGTTTGAACTTGAGGATCGCTGCCATAGTTACCCGAATCATTCCAACCGTCATACTGCGGCGACTGAGAGTTGAAAATTTCCTCCCACTGCTCAGTTTCTCCACCTAAATCGATCCCGTAATCATGTTCTTGCCATTGACGATCGCTCAAATTGACAACAACTATAATAATATTGCCGCTTTCATGCCAGCGTTTGAAAGCTAAGACTGTATTCGTGCGATCTTCATGAATAAATTGCAAAGTATCACTGCGTAAAGCCGGATTATGCCAACGTACCCAGTTGATATCTTTAACTAGATTTCGCATAGAAATTCCGATCGGATCTCCAGCAATTGCCCAATCGAATCGATGTTCTGAAGTTGCAGAATTTCGGTCTGGATTCGGCCACCAATAGCCCCAATGATGACATTCAGATCCCATGAATAACATCGGCGTACCCGGCATCGCTACATTTAACGCCCAACCGAGTCGGGCTTTCGATCGTGCATACCAATTATCTCGTCCACCACATAACTCAATAAAATAACGATTTTCGGATTGTTCTCCGCTCTGGGAATCGGCAATACGATCGTGCGAACCGAGCAAATAGCGGACAAAATTCCAAGACCTGTCAAATCCCGTCCAACCGATAAATGACTTGAGGTTATCGATGGTATTTTCTCCATTTACAGCATCAAGAAAAGCGAACGGATCGGACATTCCCCACACTGCATTGAAGCCTAATTCACGGATGACTTTGCCCCAGCGATCTTGCTGTTCGCTCGTCCATTCGGCAATGAGATATTTATCCCGCCAGTAAGAGTTTTCCCGAAGTCCAGCAATAATGTATTGAGTACATTCCCATGTCAGACTATGCGCCATATCAAACCGCAAACCATCGCCGCGATATTCATTCAACATCATCCTAGCGTGGTCGAGTAAAAAATTTTGGACTTCTGATTTCCAGTGCGCGAACGAGCGACCATCTTCATCTCGCGCAGGTTCGTAATGAAACGGATCTTCAAAATAAATCCCACCACCATCGGTGGTATTGCCATCGTACTGCCAGTAATGATTGTGACTGGTCGAAGCATGATGATAAACCACATCAAAAATCACTGCCAGACCTTGCCTGTGGGCGGCATCTACGAGCGATCGAAGCTGTGCCGGAGTCCCATACCCATTGTGCGGTGCAAACAGATTAGTGGCTCCATAACCTTCCCCATCGATGCCATCCACTTGCTCTGTGGGTAATAGTTGCAGGGCATTAAAACCGAGTTCGCGAATATATCCGAGCTTAGTCTCAAAGTCGGCAAACGTGGCATAAGTTGAGATATTTAGATGGTCGTGGAGTCCGGCAAATGACCCGACATGCGCCTCATAAATAATCAGATCTGCAAATTTAGGCGTGGCAAATTCAGACCACTCTTGCTGCCAATCGACGATAATCCCTCTGGCGTTGTCTTCCGCACTCTCTACTTGTCTTGCATAGGCATCTACACGAGTCAAGATGCCGCCTGGATTGGTAGGATCGCCGCCTTTGTTGACAATTGAGAATTGATAAGGTTGACCTGCCACAACGTCCGGTATATCTACCGACCAATAGCTAGGATTACTCGATTCTGGCGCGAGTGAGACTTGGGACATCCGCTCGTCTTGCCAAATGTAGACCGAAACGGCAATCGCATTTGGTGCCCAAACCCGAAACGAACATTCATCACCAACCAAATTCGCACCCATTCCAGAATAAATGCTTTCGCGCGGAGTGGATGCAAGTCGATCCCGCAAAGCGGACGCTACGCTAACGATCGCCATCAAAGGCAGCCTCACTGTTGTAAATTTTTTCTATGCAGAAATAGGATAGTCTGACTTCTCATAAATAACGTTGCGAGCATAAATTATCAGTCGATGGTCAAAGCTGTTCGCATCGGTATAATAATTATCACTTTAATTGTGGGGGTTTAAATTACCTTTTGAATATTCAATATTTCTATTATCCATCCTACATCTTAAATGTGAGGAAGCTGTGAGTAAACACGATATATTTTTGTCTTGCATTTTGTTTTAGTGCTTAAAAGCTTTGTCCAGAAGCAGCTCAATAGTTTTGCCGGATCTAAGTCAATAGTAATTTAGCGAATATATTTACATACAAGAATTCAATTACTATGTTGCGAATTATTGAGACATCTTAAATCTATGTCTTTAGGATGAGGACTTTGTTTATTTAATCGATCGATGATGAGCTATGGAGAATCACCTTGCTACTAAAAATTTGAGGTAACAATGTCAAGTATTAGCTTGAATTTCAAGAAAGGCATCGATTCTCTATCGGAGACGATCCACCAGCCAAAAATCAAAAAATGGCTAATATGGTCGCTGGTGGCAATCTCACTCATTGGGATTGGTAGCTATGTTGGCCATAACCAATTAGTAACTGTACCCAGACAGCGGGCGCAAAATAAGATTAAGACGGCAGCAGTCACGCGGGGTAATCTGACAATTTTGGTGTCAGCCAATGGCACAGTGCAACCCGAAAGTTCGGTCAATGTCAGTCCGAAGACATCTGGTGTGTTGAAACAGTTGCTAGTTAAAGAAGGTGATTTTGTCAAGCCAGGGCAGATTGTCGCCTATATGGACAATTCTAACCTCCAAGGGCAATTGCTCCAGGCACAGGGCAACTTTGCTGCTGCTCAGGCGAATTTGAATAAGGTCATGGCAGGGAATCGATCGCAAGATATCGCCCAGGCACAATCGCAGGTAGATGGAGCCACTGCTAGTTTACAAAAGCTAATCGCGGGAAATCGATCGCAGGATATCGCCCAGGCACAATCGCAAGTAGATGAAGCTACCGCTAGTTTGAATAAGGTCATAGCGGGAAATCGATCGCAAGATATCGCTGGAGCTGCGGCAAATCTAACTAAACTTCAGGCGACGAACAGACAAGCCGCAGAAGATCTGCGCCGCAACCAACAATTACGCTCGCAGGGAGCCATCTCTCAACAAGCATTGAGTCTGGCTCGATCGACTAGTGAAGGAGCGATAGCGCAAGTAGAACAAGCCCAGCAAGCATTAAACCTGCTCAAAGCGGGATCGCGCCCCGAAGATATCGCCCAAGCCAAAAGCGTCGTCAAACAACGACAACAGGCATTAAACCTACTCAAAGCGGGATCGCGCCCTGAAGATATCGCCCAAGCTCGCGCCCAGGTAGTAGCCGCTCAGGGTACAGTGGCGATCGCCCAAAGGAATATCGATGATACGGTCATTCGCGCCCCCTTCGCGGGGATTGTTGCCCGTAAATACGCCGATCCTGGTGCATTCGTCACGCCCACAACGGCGGGTAGTGCGGTGACTTCAGCAACATCATCTTCAATTCTGGCTCTAGCATCCACAAATGAAATTGTGGCGCAGGTAGCCGAAGCCAGTATTGCTCAAATCCGCGTCGGGCAAGTTGCAATCATTAAAGTCGATGCTTATTCTGGCAAAACTTTTGAGGGCAAGGTGACGCAAGTTGCTACCCAGTCCTTGGTTCAACAAAATGTGACTAGTTTTGAGGTGAAAGTAGCGGTTGCTGACTCCCAACGATTGCTCCATCAAGGGATGAATGTGACGATCGATTTCAAAGCCGGAGAGCTAAACCAGGTGCTAATTGTACCGACTGCTTCGATCGTCCAACAGGCTAAGGCTCAGGGCGTATTTGTGTCGAAAACAGGCGGCGATCCGTTGTTTGTGCCGATCGTGGTGGGGACGACTGTAAATGATAAGACTGAGGTTAAGTCTGGTTTAACTGGGAATGAACGGGTTTTACTCAGTTTTCCCGCCGGAACTCGCAAAGCTTCTGGAATTGCAGGTGGGGGTGGGCAGTAGATAGCCAGACATTACACTCTCTGAAACTACTATTTATAGATACTTGAATTTATGCGTAGATCTACCCACCCCGCCCTACGGGCACCCCTCCAAGGAGGGGATTTTCCCAACAAATCGCTCCTGCGTCCATCCCGTCGTACTAAACGCAAAATATCACTGCTGGAAATATTTCTAATGGCAGTGGAAACCCTATGGAGTAATAAAATTCGCAGCGGATTGACGATGTTGGGGGTAATTATTGGGATATCCTCTGTAATTGCGATAACTTCGATCGGTCAAGGTGTGCAAAGAGCCACTGAGTTGAGAATTGAGGCATTGGGTACCAATATCCTCCAAGTTTCAGCGGCAGCAGCGAGAACGGGTGGCATCAGTCAGGGGGCTGGTTCTGCTAGTACGCTTACCTGGGAAGATGCGCGATCGATCGCCAAGCAAGTCCCCGATGCAACTGCGGTGTCAGCATTTTTATATCGCCCGAATATCCAGGTGGTACGGGGAAATATCAACATTTCGACAACTGCCATCGGCACAGATTTAAACTTTCCAGATGTGCGAAATGTTCGACCGGAACTAGGGACATTTTTTCACCAGCAGGATTTAGATACAGCCAACGCAGTGGTGGTAATTGGTGCCAAAGTTCGAGACGATCTATTCACTCCATCGGAAACGGCGATCGGTAGCGATATTCGGATTCGAGGCAAACGCTATCGCGTGATGGGGGTGATGGAGCGGAAAGGGTCTGTGGGGCTACAAGATATGAATGACATGGTGTATCTGCCATTGACCAATATGTCCGCCGAAATTGTCGGTAACAATGCCCTGACAGGTGTGGCAATTAATGGCTTTTGGCTGCAAGCAAGCAATCCCGATCGGCTTGAAGCGGCGCAATTTCAGGTGACGAATGTGCTGCGGCTGCGGCATAATATTCGCCCACCCAAAGAGGATGATTTTCGTGTCACCAATGAAGTGGATCTGATTAAAACTTTCACCGATATTATGGGGTCGCTGACGCTGATGGTGACGGCGATCGCGGGTATTTCCTTAGTCGTTGGTGGGATTGGCATCGCCAACATCATGTTGGTGTCCGTGATGGAACGGACGCGGGAAATCGGGCTGCGAAAAGCAGTCGGAGCAACGAGCGGCGCGATCCTCAATCAATTTTTGATGGAATCGATCGTGATTTCGAGTATTGGGGGTGCGATCGGGATTGGATTGGGTGTCGCCATTGCTTTCGCCGCTGCAACAGCATTCAAATTCCCCTTTGTGGTGTCTCTATTGTCAGTGGTGGTAGGTTTTATCCTTTCGCTGATTGTTGGGGTACTAGCGGGCGGTATTCCTGCTCGTAATGCGGCTAAATTAGACCCAATCTTGGCATTACATGGGGATTAATTGACTATGGCAAGTATGATTTCACTCAAAGATATTACTAAAACTTACCATTTAGGCACGTTGGCGCAGCCTCTCGGAACGAGAATCGATGTGCCAGTCCTCAAACGCATTAATTTGTCGATCGAGGAAGGTGAATATATAGCGATTATGGGTGCATCAGGTTCGGGTAAATCGACCCTGATGAATATTATCGGTTGTCTCGACAGGCCAACCAGTGGACAATATTTTTTAGCAGGTCAAGATCTAACGACCCTCGATGATGATGAACTTGCCGATATTCGCAATCAGTATATTGGGTTTGTGTTTCAACAATTCAACCTTTTGCCAAAGCTTACATCTCTCTCGAATGTGATGTTACCGATGATTTATGCTGATGTCGATAAATCGCAACGAGTCGAACAAGCGACAGCAGCATTAGTCCAAGTTGGTTTGAGCGATCGACTTCAGAATAGCCCTAATCAGCTTTCAGGCGGACAACAACAGCGGGTGGCGATCGCCCGTGCCTTAGTAAATCATCCCGCTCTAGTGCTAGCTGATGAACCGACTGGCGCACTAGATTCCACTACTTCTAAAGAGATTATGGATTTACTGACAAAGTTAAATCAACAAGGGACGACGATCGTAGTTGTCACTCACGATGCCAGTGTTGCAGCTAGAACAAAACGGACGATTCGGATGGTGGATGGAGTGATTGTTGAATCTAAATAACTTTGAATGTTACCCACCGTTATCTTACCTGGCTATTTTGAAAGTGCCGATGTCTATCTGCCACTGCAACAGGCTTTAACCAAAATAGGTACAAAGGCAACGACGGTACCACTACGAATACGAGATTGGCTACCAACACTAGGAGGTAAGATATATCTGTGTGGCGGGCAAATCGATTTATGGCAAAAAACGGTTCGGACATTGCTTGACTTACAGTAGCTATCAAATGATTTGTGGAAGAGGAAATACTTGGGGTGATGGGATTACTCCCGTCACTGCCGCACATTTAGCTGGTGCAACAAATATTACGATCGAAGGGGTTAAACATTCGCCAAATACTTCGGGAATTTGGTACGGTTCGCCAGAAGTTCGATCTCAATGGGTGGATTATTTAAGTTAAATTTAATAGATACAGATAGAAAAGGAGATACATATCGATTAAATCTTAACATTCCATTGAAGAGGTTTTCCTAAATAATTCTGGCTTAAATATATCTCTTCCTATTGACTCAATCGTTCATCATAAAAATCACTAATTCGAGAGATGCTAGTATCTATTGCAATCGAGTAACATACAAATAAACAGACAAATTTATAATTGTATGAAACTTAACAAACTCATTGTTGTTTTACCGATAGTCTTGGCTAGTCTACTAGCTAATGAAGTTAACGGTCAGGTCAAGCAAAACCGATTGCGAAATACACTGACAGGTGCAGACAGTTGCTTGGATATTATCGAAGATGGTAAAAATAATCGATTGACGATGGCTAGATGCGGGAATATCGCTGGACAACGCTGGAGCATGACAGCTAGTGAAAAAAATCCTCAAGCTTATCAGTTGAAAACTCCATTTACAGGGATGGATAAATGCCTAAATATTATTAATGACGGTGAAAATAATAAAGTAACAATGGCTAAATGTAGCAACCTACCTGGACAACTCTGGAGCATTACACCTAGTACGACACTTCCTGGCAATTCCGGCTATTATTTTGTGACAAATCAGCTTACAGGTGAGAGTAATTGTTTGAACGTTCTCAATGATGGTAGAAATAATAAGCTAACGATGGCAAAATGCAACAACATTTCTGCGCAGAGCTGGAGAATTACCAGCACTCGTTAAATTAATTAATAATTAATAATTGATAATTAATAATTGGGCTTGAAGGTGGGATGTAGATATCGCGTAGGGTGAGCACTGCCCAACAGCTAGGTTTCAGGTATAATCTATTCTGCAAATAATTGCACCTACTTACTTGAAAGATGACTTTCCTCACAAGTTCCTCATTTTGTTTTAATAGCATGATGAAT
>JANMEL010000145.1:0-22939 GCA_031376885.1 Chamaesiphon sp. OTE_70b_metabat_96
AGACGTTCGCTTCCTGGGTGCGTTGTAAGGTTGTGGTCATGGTTTTATAATTGCTGGTTGTTTCTTGCGAAACGGTATTTATTTGGGTATGTATCTACAATAACTCGATTGTTAATGTTTGTAAACCTTTCTCAGTTTTGCGGACCTGATGACTCTCATCAGGTTTGCTGATGATGAAGATCGACACTATGTATATAGGGACACAACGACTAAAGTCGCCGCTGGTGATGCAAAGTCCGCCTGTCTTGTCGTTTTTTTATTCGGGGGGGAACCCCCGAATAAAAACGCCGCTGTCTTGAAAAGGTGCTCTACTTGCCTGTACCACCGTATGGTGCGGCTTTTGTTACTAGGGGATCTGATTTTATAGTGTTGGGTTTTGCTACGCGCAACCCAACCTACGATTTTTCGACGTTTCAGGAGTTTTGCACTTTACGATCGGGCTAACGAGTCAGAGGTCGATCGAAATTAGCTAGAATATCGATGCGCCCTTTGAACTCCTATTTTTAGATCGATTATGACCTTTATTCGTCAAAACGTTGGCCCTTTACTGATTGTCCTGGTTTTTTTATTTGCATTAGTTACGATGAGTGCGAGAATTTTCTTGCCTACAGATATGTCTGGCCCAGCACCTTTGACTGGAATTTTATTCCAATTGGGCTTGTTTTGTGAGGCGATAAAATTGGGGTAAATGTAATTGTGAAATTTACCTAAATTTGAAATGGTGGGTATTGCCCACCTTACTTCTATTAGATTCTGTATGTCGGAAGAATTGCGAAATAGATTGAGATTTTATCGGGAATCAAGACTGCTCGTCAATTTCTTCTCTGAGATGAGCGGGATTGAGGTATTGCAGTATGATGCTCGATCGACAGGCTTTGCCGAAATTGGATCGCAGCTCGAAGAGTTTAGCAGAATATCATCAATCCCCTCTAGCAGAATACCGATCGAATCTAGTGTTGAGGTAGTTGAGTGTTGGATCGGATCGATCGTCACTGAATCAAAAATTCAAAGTCCTGTTTACTTGCGGATGTCGAATTATTGGACAATGGGATGGACTCAGGTTGATGTCAAAGATGTGGAGGAGTTTTTGATGATAATTTGGGACTTGGATAAGAACGTGCAAATTGTCGATTCTCCAAGGGAGAGGTTAAGCCAACGCCATTGCTCATCTCTACTATAGCGATCCTAAATGAGAATCTAGATCTTTATTTTCCTATCTCTGCGCCCTCTGCGTCTCTGCGGTTAAAAAATCTTGAAAATCATTTAGGATCCCTATAGTTGTTTGGGAAGAAGAACATTACATCGAGAGTTTTATAACATAACCTCAGCTAATCCCAAATAACTAACCCCTTCTGGAGTAACTTCAAATCGGTACGGTAGCACTTCTAAACCTTTCTCGACCCCAGCTCGTAACAATTGAGCATATACTGGGTCTGTTGTGTCTCCAGGCGAAAATAGCTGCATATCCGATCGATTAATCAGATACAACATCACAGCACGACAATTCGGGATCAGTTCTGTCAATTCGCGCAGGTGTTTTTGACCCCTAGTTGTTTCCGTATCGGGAAAAATAGCCACATTATCAATCGACCAAGTAGTATTCTTGACCTCAACATAGATCGGACAATCTCCACCCGTCAGCAAAAAGTCCACTCTACTACCATTATTCAGCCCGTAGACCACCTCCGATCGTACATTTTGATAGTCAGTAAGTTCGGGAAATAATCGCTGTTCTAGGGCGATTTTAATCAGCTTGTTGGGCAATGCGGTATTAATCCCCACCCAAACCGGATCTTCATGAGCCGGATTGGTGCTATCTACCCGAATCATCTCCCAGGTATAACTCAGTTTCCGCTTGGGATTGTCATGATAAGAAACTTGTACGGGCGCACCAACTTGACAGACACCAGTCATTGGGCCAGTATTAGGACAGTGTGCCGTAATCAGCTCCCCCGTATCTAGTTCGATCTCAGCCAAAAACCGTTTGTAGCGTTTGACCAGTTTACCAGGATAGAGCTGAGGATAGTTGTAAAGGATCATCGAGTTGCCAAATAAGCCTCTAAATTACCTAACTCAATCCGCATCCGTTCGACTAGATCGATCGTCCCTCGATCGGCGATCTTATCATCAGGTACGTGTTCGATTTGTTTGGCGAGACTGCTCAGACCAACAATACCGACGTTAGCACTTGCACCTTTGATATAATGGGCTTCGCTAGCGATTTCGCTCTTATTGTTATTGACAACCGCTTTATAAAGATCTTCAATATGACTTTTCACATCTTCAGCCAAGATTGTCAACAGTTCAAACTCAAATTCGGGGTCATCTTCAGAAACTTGATGTAATTGTTCCCAGTCAATATCAATGCAATCGTTCATGTTAAATGGTGCGAGAACCGATGTTCGTCTTGCCAACGAGGTGGGCTATAGCGACAGTCTCCAAAAGAGACGCGACTAAAGGACGATAAGTAGCCAAGATTAGTATAAGTCGAGTAGGCAAAACAAACAACTCACTATTGCTAATTTTCCTCTAATTAATTCCAATCATTAAGACGTAAGTATTATGTTAGCTAAAAGAATCATCCCTTGCTTGGATGTCAAAGCGGGGCGAGTAGTCAAAGGCGTAAATTTTGTCGAGTTGCGAGATGCGGGAGATCCAGTAGAACTAGCTCAAGCTTATGACAGGGCTGGAGCCGATGAGCTGGTATTCTTGGATATTACCGCCAGTCATGAAGATCGGGGTACCATGCTGGATGTGGTTTATCGTACAGCCGAGCAGGTATTTATTCCCCTAACTGTCGGCGGCGGGATCCAATCCTTAGAAAATATTAAAGATTTGTTAAGAGCGGGGGCGGATAAAGTCAGTCTCAATTCGGCTGCTGTGAATAATCCCGATCTGATCGATCGAGCTAGTGATAAGTTTGGCAATCAGTGTATTGTAGTCGCGATCGATGCCAAACGCCGTCAAGACCCGACCAATCCAGGCTGGGATGTCTACGTCAAAGGCGGACGAGAAAACACGGGGCTAGATGCGGTGTTGTGGGCGCAGGAAGTCACCAAAAGAGGCGCGGGGGAACTGCTGATCACTAGCATGGATGCAGATGGCACCAAAGCCGGATATGACCTAGATCTGACTCGATCGATCGCCACCAAAGTGCAAATTCCCGTCATTGCTTCTGGTGGTGCTGGAAATTGCGAACATATTTATCAAGCAGTTACGGCAGGAAATGCCCAAGCAGCATTACTTGCTTCTCTACTGCACTATGGCGAACTCACCGTAGCCGAGATCAAAGAATATTTGGAGCACCACCAAGTGCCAGTCAGAATCTAACCTTAGCCAACTCCGACAAAATCAAAAATCATTTCCGACAATTTGGGAAAAGCTCTTAACCTAGTGTAACGTAGTAGGAGATGATGTATGAACTTTTATAAACATGTTAGTTGGGTTTCTCATTTTTGATGTAGCACTAATAGCATGGTCCCTGCATTTAATGCAGGCGGCAGTCAGTCGTCAAGAGTTTTCCTTGATGTTAGCAGGTACTTTGGTGGCAATTTCTGCCGCAGCAGTAATGTTAGTCTACTTTTTGATGAGTGGCTATATAAATTTCTTGCATGAGTTACCGATCGACAATCATTACGACTGACAATTCTCCAGGGGAGAGGCTGCGCCAAAGAAGTGTTGACAATTGGGAACTCGATCTAGTAAATTAGAAAGTGATAAGGGGTTATAGCTCAGTTGGTAGAGCACTACAATGGCATTGTAGGGGTCAGGAGTTCGAGCCTCCTTAACTCCATCGGTTGGAAACTATATCTGGCAAGGCTTTTAGGAATCACTTCAATCCTAACAGCCAATTTTTGTGTCTATTTACAGTAAATACTGTGCTGTTTTGGTTGGTTTGGTGATTCTATCTATCACCCTTTTTATCACCCATTTTTTGTCATGCAGATCGATTACCTCCGGTAGGCTACGCCAACGACGCGGTAAGAGACTGGTTATCCGCTGGAAGTTTGAAGGTAAACCATATAGTCTGAGCTTTGCTGGATGTAACACCACAATCGGGTTGTTAATGGTCGAGGGAGTGGCGAACCGTATCAAATTAGACATTGCCTCCGGTAACTTCGATCGCGCAAGCGCGCCGCAAGGCGGTCGAACCAAATTAAAGTACGCTCTCCAGAAGTTAGGCAAAAATCCAACAGCGATCGCCGCTGTTAAAGTCGCTGGTCGATCGTTCGTGCGAGTTGGCGACTAGACCGTATAATCGAAATAGCCTCAATTTGACATCACATAGGATATCATTCTAGGATGAGCGTAAAAATAGTAGTAGACACCAATGTGTTTATTGGGGCGATCGTAAGTTCTCAAGGCTTAAACAGGGAAATGATTCGACGTTGTTTACTCGGTGAATATCAGCCGATCGTGAGTAATGCTCTGTATCTAGAGTACGAATCAGTGATAGAGCGGGAGGAGATTATATCCAAAAGCCAATTAGACATTATTAAGGTCAATGAGCTACTAGATGGCTTTTTGAGTGTGTCAACGTGGGTCAATATCTACTATTCATGGCGACCTAATTTGAGAGATGAAGGTGACAACCATGTCCTCGAATTAGCGATCGCTGGGAATGCTCAAATATTAGCCACTAACAATCTTAGAGATTTTAGAGGATCTGAACTCACATTCCCCCAGTTGCAAATTCTCAACCCGTACCAAATCATTAGGAAGTAACTTTATGGCAGTTTTAACCGTGCGGATGCCAGACGATCGGCATTTGAGATTAAAGGCGTTAGCCGCTAGTCAAGGTGTCAGTGTCAACAAAATGATTGAGGAGCTTACAACCGTCGCTTTAGTCGAGTTCGACACTCACAATCGATTCAAGGCGAGAGCGGCTAGAGGATCGGCAGCCAGAGGGCTGGAAATACTCGACGAACTCGACAAGCTAGAATCCTAATCGAAATACCCCCACTAGTAAAGGCGAGGGTTGTTTCGATCGATCTTGCGATTCTATCTATCACCCTTTTTATCACCCTTTTTTTGTCATGCAGATCGATTACCTCCGGTAGTCTACGCCAACGACGCGGGAAGAGACTGGTTATCCGCTGGAAGTTTTGTTCAAACTATTTATAGAGATACTGAGGCGGTGGGTAACTTCACAGTTTTCAACATCAAGGGCAATAAATACCGCTTGATAGTATCGATCGACTATGAAGCCCAATTAATCTACTACAAATATTTTCTGACTCACACCGAATACGACCAGGATAATTGGAAAAATGACGACTACTATTGATAAGAAAAAATATTTAGAACTTCTGGATGAAGCCGATATCATCCCCAAGACGATCGAGACTGAGGACGAATACGATCGATTTCTAGCTGTAGCGGAGAAGTTAATGCACAAACGGCTCACTCGCACATCAGAGGAGACAGCACTATTCATATAATCGAAATAGCCACCGCCAGTGAAGGTGAGGGCTAGATCGATCGTACTTGGGGATCTATTTTTTTAATACCAATACACCCATCATGCCACCCGCGATCGGATAGTGAGTAGCATGACAAAAACCTGCTTCTAGTCCTAATTTCACCTGTTCTATCCCAGTGGGGAATCGATCGAGACTGGGATTCAAATAAGCATATTCAGCCATCATACCCAATTTAGTTGCTTGGGGGACGACGATATTATCTAGATACCATTGTTGAAAACGACGAATCAACTGACCCTCTGGGCGATGAAAGTCGAGAATTGCCACCTTACTATCGATCTTCAAAACTCGATGCAATTCTGCCAAACATCGGGGAATATCCGTCACGTTTCGCAAGCCATAACCCATAGTTGCAGCATCAAAATATTCATCTGCGAAAGGTAGACTGAGTGCATCGGCTTCTACCCATTCAATTTGAGTCAGGGGTGGATAAAAATCTTGAATCTTTGCCGCAGCATTTGCCAACTGTGCGGGCGCGAAATCAGCCCCAATTACCTTACCTGTAGAGCCGACTTGTTTTGCCATTAGTTGGGTAATATCCCCACTCCCACAACAAATATCTAGACATCGATCGCCAGATTTTGCACCACTCCAAGACACCGCCATTTGTTTCCATACCCAATGGATGCCCAAACTCAGATCGTTATTTAATCTGTCATATACTGGAGCGATTCGATCGAATATTGCTTGAATCTCTGTTGAGGTATAATTTGATTTAGTCATGATGGTGTTAGTTCATTTACTATAGGTATTTTCCGCGATCTCTGCGCGATCGTATCTCGTGGTACTTTAAAATATTTTGATGCCTTACTCATATCAAATGATAGTAAACTATCTCGACCTAAATTGAGTATTCGATCGGGCTTTGATGGGATGATTCCCTGTGCTTTGAGTAGTTCGCTGGCGATCGATCGAGCTAGTAATGGCGGTACACTATTACCTATTTGACGACACCCATGCCATTTTGTCGAGTGCAGTCGAAACCAGTCTGGGTAGGAATGCAATCGAGCCGCCTCGCGCACGGTGATTACCCTGGGAAAAATTGGATGAATCGGGCGGGGTGAAGTATGCGCTCCTCTCGCACTATCCGTACCAGCTCTAAGCGTATTACAAAGCCCATCGGGTTCGAGCTTGCGAAATCGACTAATCGATTCGGTTTTGCCTGGTAGTGTGGCTGCAAATCGACTTTGGGAGGCTGGCGAATGTTGGGTGATTAGACTACAGGTGAGTAAATTCGGCGAGAAGTTGCGCTGATAGCTATAATCATCAGGATCGGCATCGAAACCTCTCAATCGTCGCCCATACAAACTAGTCGTCTGCCATTTTACAGACACCGCATCTTTGCCCGTGAGAGCCTCAAATCGATCGGGATTGGGTAAATCGCCGATCGCATCCCAAACACTCGTTCTAGTGGTCTTCTGCCCCTTAATCAGCGGAGTTAACGGGGTGGGATAATCTGGCGACTTCAATCCATGTCTGGTACCGATCAAAAATAGTCTGCGGCGATCTTGGGGGACTCCATAATCAGCCGCATTCAAGACTCGATATGGTGACAATACATCATATCCAGCATCCCCCAAGGCGGCAATCAATTCCTCTAAAAATTGAGCATGTTTGCCCAAAGTTAAACCTTTAACATTTTCAAATACGCAGTATTTAGGCTTTAACTCTCGCACCAACCGCACATAATGGAATACTAACTGATTGCGCGGATCGTCAAATACCCGTTTACCCATCAGCGAAAAACCTTGGCAAGGCGCACCACCACACACCACATCGATATCCTTGTTACCCAAATTCGCTCGACGGCGGACTTCATCCCCTGTTAAATCGATAACACTAGCGCAAATGGTAGTGGTATGGGGAAAATTATACTCATGCGTCGCACAATGCACTGGATCGATTTCTACCGCCGCGACTATATCAAAACCAGCTTGCTCGAAACCTAGAGACATGCCTCCAGCTCCTGCAAACAAGTCAATGCCGATCGGTCTACTCATACTCATCCAACTTTTAGGCACTAACACCCCATTTTAACAGTAGTTAGGGTGTTCTGGTTCGATTACCTACCGTACGGTACGCGATCGACTCGATTTGCTCAGATCTTGCACCACTTTATGTGCGTGCAAAATCCGCACTTCAATTTTCCGCTCTCGAAGACTCCCCCGATTCAGCAATGTTGCTAGTTGTATTTTGAAAATTCTCCACAGCAGAAGGATAGCCTTTGGCGATAGTGCAAAATACAACATAATTGTCTTTGATAATATTTTTCCGCTAATTCATATTTCACAATCAATTACAAGTATTGATATACTAACTAAGTGATTAACGCATACTGGTAGAGGGTTAGAGGCTGCTAGGGTGTGATAATGTAAATTTTCTATCCCTTAAATAAAATTTGGTCACTTGTTAACTTCATACACAACTTCTGATTCACTATAAAAAGGGCTAACCAACTTTCCATCTTTATTGATAGAGGATTGTATTTAAGTTTCCTGGTATCCGATCCTGGCGTGTTAGGGCAAACAGTAACGTACCTTAGATCATTAGAGGATCTCATTGAGGATTGCTGTATTCATCCAGATATATTCGCTCGTCGTAAAAAGGACTAACTAACTTTCCCTCTTTATTGATATAAGCCCATCTCAGCCGAGTCCATTTATCTATATTTGAATAGAAAATATTCGTTTGTATTTGGCAAACGGGGTATAATCCACATTTATAACTAAATTCTGGATCCACCTCTGATTGATATACAGATAAATTTTGCGATTCTAGATCGATAATTATGTTGCCAAATCTATCGATAAACCCATCTTTATTTGGATAATCTTTCATGCCTGAAAATGTAGCAATTCCTTTCTTGAAATCCGAAACATCTTTGAATTTAGCAGGGATCGCAACCGTACCATCTCCTGAAATAAATCCCCACAACAAATTACGATCTTGAAATGCCGCCAAACCCCAATTGAAATCTTTGATTTCTTTGAATTTTTTTTGACTCAGAATTTTACCATCTTTAATATTCTCGAATAATCCATATAATGCTTTGCTTCTATCTATAAGATCACCATCTGCCGTCACATACCCAATCTCAGGTACAGGCTTAAAATCTTCTGAAATAGGTCTGAATTCCACAGTTATATTTATATTTTTACCATTGCTATCGGTAAATGGACTTAGATTTCTATTCGCTGTATCGACTGGATTAGATTTTGATACACTATCACAGCCATATTGAATAGAAGCACTTGTAAGATTAGTACAAGACTCAAATTGCAACGAAATAAACAGAAAAAGTAATAATTTAGTAACAATATTTTTCATGACTCTAATTGAGATATAACATTATGTATCAATTATATACTGTAATATAAATATGTTTTAATTAATCAAGCTTTAGGCAAATATTTTTTAATATTTTCTTTTTTTGTAGGATTCTTTCGCAATCCTAAGTCAATTTGTAGTTGAATCCAGTCTCTATACCCATCACACCACCACCCCATAGCTTCTTCTTTTGGTGGAGGCATCCTGGGTTCTCCTTCACTGTCTTTGATAGAATTACTCATAAGGTAATTATATCTACGTTCAGCAAAATTTTTGGCTCTTTCTTCAATATTTCCACCCTGATAAAGTGCAGTCATCACGTTTAGTCGCCTTCTAATATTTATTCCAATAGAGTAAGTTTTGTTATCAAGAGTGGGCTTTCCATTCATTATACGTACTTTATTTACCTTCACGCGATCTATCATCGCTCCATCACTACGCTTGTATTTAACATTTTGATAGATCTTTGCTTGTCGATCCATGATTGCTCCGATATAAACAATCGCCCATAACGGATCTTGTAACTTTTTTATACGAGCCTTAATTATAGAATCTTCGTTGTCTATTGTAAGTTTAGCGGTTAACAAATCAGCTTCTCTTTGCTTCCGAGGTTTCACTATTTGTTCTTTACCGGAACTATCAATGAAAGTTAAAGGTGGCACTAGACCTCCTTCCTCAACTAATTCGGCAACATCAGATTTTCCTTTGCCTTCTTTATGTGCTGGATGAATCTTTCCAAGAATACCCTTTGTGGAGCTAAATTGTCTCGTCACTACGGAGTGAGGATTTTCGCATCCTTCCCATAAAATAACACCTGCAATCGCTCTGGAATCGACCTTATAGTAATCAGCGACCGTACAAAGAAAAACCGCATTGTCTATCACACCATTTACAGCTTCTAATCGCGCGCCTTCATCAAACTTATCTTCTCGCCATTCCCAAGGAGGCTGTGGTGAGGTAGCACCAGGCCCTGCTGGGAACCAATGAGCTTGTTTCGAGGGTTGCTTTTCCGAATTGGGTTCGTTTGAATTATTGATACTCATTTTAACAAAGTTAGTTGTTGTTCAGTTGATGAATTTAAAATAAAACACTTTATTTTAAATTAAGCTGTAAAATCTATATTTTAGCTAAAGTGACATTTGTATATGTAATTTTCTTAACAAAAATGTTGATTTTAACGAAGTGCTTTATTGACTTTACTTATGAACTATTTGATTAGCTATGGTGTAAAAATCTTGTGAATTCACTATCTTTAACACATTATTTAGAGATCTATAAAACTTTAGTAACTTTTCATGAGTGTTTGGAGCAGCACAATCTCCTGTCTCTAAACCTTGAATTTGGTTTACTTTTGGCAGAATCATATGGTATTCGGCTATTCCTGAACTAGATGTTAGATATAAAGCACGGTCAGGTTGAGAAAGATTCAACACATCTTTCTCAACCATACTGGTCAAAATAGCCAGTGATTCTTGTTTTACAATCTTTGTATCTATACGATTAAGAGATGAAAAATCTGATGCATAATTTATATCCGATCTGTAATCTTCTACTACGATATCTAGCAATTTGCAAATACTTCTATTAAATACACATAAGATTTCAGAAACATCGGTATATTCAACTAAAGAATTTTGATGTTGCGAACAACATATTAATGACAAAAGTATATTTATTAGCTCGCCACAATCTACATTTTCTTCGACATTAGATAAATTGGTGTCATTTGTATCTAAAGATTCTGTTTGTAAGTTGGAATTTTGATAAGTTGTGACTTCTAACAAATAGGGCATGATATATTCTGCCTCATTTCTAGTCTCATTAGTAAATTTATTATTAGACCACTCTAATAAATTACCAGCTTGAATTGAATTCAAGGCTTTTTCAAGACAATAAATATAGTATTCATGTAAATTATTATCTATTTGATTAGATTGTCTAAATTCATCAGTAGCAATATTCATTGCTTGTTGTATCAAACAATATACTTCGTCTGGGTCTGCATTTCTCCCATGTATAGTATTTATAATTGGTTCAATTTCTTGATACTTGTCTAAATTAAATATTCTGAGATAGTAAATGGGACTCATTTTAATTTATTCTAAATTATTTACGATTAGATTAAGTTGACTATATTATGGAAATGATGTCAACTATTGAATAATTTGTTGATGTTCTATTCCTAAACATATAAGTTATTATCTAACCAGTCACGAGTTGCTAGATTCGTTATGCTTACGTCAGTTTTTGAAGCTAGACTGCTACTATTGAATTCAGATATAAAATAATTACCTAATATTAAGTAACTAAGATCGCTAGATTCATTAATGCAACTACTAAACGGCTTTCCTGTTTGTTTACTTTGAATACTTGCATTTCGTAACTTATTAAATTCTGAAACGCACCAAGCTTCAAAAGCAGTGTAAGATTTGATAGTATTTTCAAAGCTACTTTTTCCAGCGTTGTTAAATCTAACATCAAGTAATTGATACACAATACTTTGAAGCAACATGTTTAGTCTAAAATCTGTAGACCTAAACATCCCTAAGAAATTTGAGAACCGTAAGTTCGCTGCCAAAGAGGTTCCAAATCCGCTTATCATATTCAGAGTTCGATTTTGAGCCGTAATTGTCCCATAATATTCTCCAAGAATTGTACTAAGTCTTACATTGTTTCCGTCAATCATTTGAATTTGCATTCTCATACAAGTGTCTTCACCAGTTTCATTAGTACGAAGCCACGATCCGATCCAAAAACCATCTATATTTCCATACATTTCTGCTGATGAAGCCTCTGTGCCTATTCCCCCTATTGCAACTGGATAAGCTTCTTTTTTCCATAACGTTTGTTGCCCTGTAACTGTTCGTGCAATGTCTCCTGCTATCGTCATAGCATATAAAGAATCGATACCAACTACTTGAGGGCGAAATTCAAAATTCGTGGGTGAATTGATAGATGTGGGAGGTAATCCGTCTATCTTTAAAACTGGTAGCGAGAACCTTACTCCTCTCAAAAGCTCTATAGACTGACCATCTATTAGCCGCTCATAATGGTAAATAGCTGCTGAAATTCCTGAGATGGCATGTCCTAAAGCCACTTTACGACCAGTAGATCCGTCTACACTAATACCAACTTCAGATAAACCATTCTTATTTAGAGTTTTTTGAGTAAGTGTAGCAATTAAACTATCAAGATCGACTTTTGTTAATTTTCCTTTGGGCAAAAAGCTAGCCCCATCACCAGATCCAAATATTATTTGAGATAATTTACTATCAAGAGAACTAACATAGCGTAAATTATCAATTAGCTGTACTGTTGTCCATGTTGGGTATTCTTCTTCTATTTCTTTGATGATAGCTATGGCAGTCGAAACAGGTAAAATATTGCTAAATTGTGACAACATACATTTTATTCTCGATCACGAATTTGAGATGAACTAATTCTTGATATAACAGCTCACAGATAATTATAGATAAATATCTGATTAAATAAATTGATAGAGAATTATAGTATAGCTTTTAAAGAAAAATATCTTGAATTCGCTGCCAAATAATTACTTCAGCTTTAGCTTCCAAAATCATAATGCCCACACGATAACATCTGTTATTTTAAAAGTCAATGTCAAGTTTGCTACAAACCGTACTGAAATTTTAAGCCGCATAAACGGTATAATTTCAACAATTTTGACACTGAGAAAAGTCAAAACGTGATGGAAGTTGAAGTTCAGGGGATCGAGTTAAGGGCGATCGAGTTTACATTATCACACCCTTAATCGCCATAATCTAATCACTATATTAGTTATAGCAAGAAAAAAGAAGAGAATTTATTTCCTCTTCTTTTAACTCACATTTCACATTTCAAAATGAATCAATAGTTTCTGATATATGGAAAAGAATTAATTGTGGAGAAGTTGTCAAAGCAATAATTTTGAATGGACTGGGATTTGTGGTGAAACCATGATTTACTGGTTGTAACAATTGAAGTGCGGAATGTCGGTTGCAACATTAGCCACGATTTTAATCGTAGGCATTCTATCGGCAGCAACTTGGGTCAAAGTACTCGAATAATACTAGGAATACTAGCGATCGCATCTAACACTTCGATTTCCTTTAATGCTGAGTAAAAATCGCCTTCGGATACATCATAAGTCACTACGACAATTTCGGCTCGATCGGCTTGAAATCCAGTTTGAACGATCGATTCGATACTCACATGATGCTCCCCAAAACAAGTACCTAATTTACCGATTACTCCAGGTACATCCAGACATAGAAATCTCACATAAAAACTGCTTCGCAATCCAGCCAAAGGGGCCATTTTACTATAGTGTTCATGAGAACAACTTAATAAAGGATGAAGAGCTGTATTTGGTGATGTCACAGCATCTTCTCTGAGTGAATTATTTTGCATCACCCCAACCACTGCCAACAGATCCGAAACCACCGCCGAAGCCGTAGCCCCCGCCCCTGCCCCAGGGCCGAATAACATTACTTGACCCAAAGGTTCGCCCTCAACTAAAATTGCATTGTAGACTCCATTCACTGTCGCCAAAGGATGATCTTTGGGTACAAAAGTCGGATGTACCCGCACCGATACAGTATCATCTTTGACTTGTTCGGCGATCGCCAATAATTTGATGACAAAATTTAGTTTTCGCGCATAATTAATATCCGTCGCACTAATTTTACGAATCCCCTCGCAATACACCTCATCCCGCTTAATTCTGCCCCCAAATGCCAGGGATGCCAAAATCGCGATTTTATCCCCTGCATCCAAACCATCCACGTCAGCGGTCGGATCTGCCTCAGCATAGCCCAATTTTTGGGCATCGGCGAGGATGTCGGCAAATTCTCCACCCTCGGTAGTCATCCGTGTCAGGATATAATTGGTCGTACCGTTGACAATCCCCATTACTCTGCTGATCCGATTGACGCTCAGGGATTGTTTCAAAGGCTGAATCACCGGAATCCCCCCACCAACCGCAGCTTCGAGCATCACATAGACACCTGCTCGATTGGCGGCGGTAAAAATTTCATCCCCAAACCGAGCAATGACGGCTTTATTTGCGGTGACGATATGTTTGCCATGTTCGATCGCTGTTAAGATCAAACTTCGAGCGGGTTCTATTCCGCCTAATACTTCTACCACAAGATCGATATCTGGATCGGTGACGATCGATTCCAAATCCGTCGTCAGAATCTCACTCGAAAAATCCACATCGCGCGGTTTATCTAGGGATCTTACCCCAACGCGATGAATCACCACAGATTGTAGCAAATGATGTCTACCTACTGAGTCTAATAAAATTTTAGCGGTGCCCGTGCCAACGATACCCAATCCTAAGATGCCAATCTTAACCACAACTTTATTGCTTTTGAATAACTACTACATGCTAGTTTGATCTTAACTTGCTCTGACAGTGTTTGTGAATCGCATCGGATCGAGGGTTTGACTAGATCATTCAAAATAGCCCCGACTTCTTGAAGAAGTCGAGGCTATATTTCGAGCACTAATATCTACGCTACGTTTGGAGCTGGAACATCTTTTTCGACGGCAATCTTAGCTTTTGTTGATGTTTTTCGCATTTCTCCACCTAGTTTAGGTAAGTCTGTCAGGGCGAGGGTTTGGATTCGTGGCTGTAAGAGGGCTGCTTGGCGTTCTAAGAGGGTATTGTAGCCCCAGTCGGCAAAACATAGCTTAACTGCTTCTAGCTCTGGTTGAGTGACGATTTTGGTGAGGGTGTTGAGTCGATCTTCCACAAACCAGACAGTTGGTGATTTTTTGGTACCTCGATCGAGGATCATTTTTAGACTGTCTATTTTACTCCGTTTGAGTTCTTTCCCCCAGACAAATTCGGGATTGATTTCCACACCTTGCTCCTGGAGCAGTTGGTTGACAAATCGACTCTCTTTCGTAGTAATAATTATCGGCTGGATCCCACGCGCTGGTAGGGATTTGAGGGTGTCTAACACTCCTGGATAAAACTGGTGCAACCGCAACCAGCTAGAAGAATCCTGTTGAATCCAACTATCGCGCACTGAATCCAATTGCTGACTGACTTTCACCCCACTAAGCCGACTGTCGGCAAGGATGCGATCGCGAATCTTTTGCCATGAGCTATGCATCCGCTCTGTAGATATGCCTAGTGTCAGTGCCCGAATCAGTACGGGCAATTCCCAACCAACTTCAATCAATGGGCGCAACTCCCGAAATTTTTCGGCGACACCTGGGGATGGCTCTAATCTATCGAGTTGCCAAACTTGGGTATATGTACGCCATGCAGTTTGCCAATACTCCGCCATTCCATCACAGATCACCCCATCAAAATCCAGGGCTAGAATTCGCGCAGCAGCACTCATAAAGTTATTATTCCTTTGATTAACATGGCAATGAGCCAGAGTGTATATGTCTACTTCTGGCTGCGTACTCGGGGCGTTGATTTTACTGGGGTGCAAGGATTCGAACCTCGGAATGTCTGGACCAAAACCAGATGCCTTACCACTTGGCGACACCCCATTGCGATAACTTCTGCATCATAGCACGATTCCCCTTGGAGGTGTCAAGGGGTGGTAAGAAGTTTTTTATGGAGACGGGGAGTTTTGGTCGGGGTGTGGGGGGTGTGGGGGGTGTGGGGAGTGTGGGGAGTGTGGGTGGAAAGCCTCTTAAATCTTTCCTTCCCCATCCTCCGATGCTCCCCCATCCTCCCACCCTCCGATGCTCCCCCATCCTCCCACCCTCTGATGCTCCCCCATCCTCCCACCCTCCGATGCTCCCCCTTTAGATCTGTGGGTAATGGATAGATCTTATTTAGGGGATTAATGATTATGGTTAGGGTCGATCTGCTGGAATTAAAACGATCTAGTGAAATATTGGATATATCGATACTTATTGGCCTGGTAAGACGATCCTCGATCGTTTTCAAATACGGAGCTTTTGGGGATAAAATATAAAGATTTGGTGAAGATAGATTGAATAATTCAAGAGTTGGAGTTATGCTAGATAGAGTTTAATTAAAAAATACACTCCCTGAAAAATATCGCCCAATATCTAACAGTCTCATTAAAATAAATGCTCTAAAGCTAGCAGTCAGAGACGTGTTGAAGTGTTTATTTAGTTAATAATGCTCCTTGAGTGCTAATCGACATTGAGACGACGGGCACCAGACTTTCGATCGATTAAAGCCAGGTTGTATGCGTCCAACTTGCTAGAAAGACTCACATATTCAGGAGAATTACTATGCGAATTGCCCAGATTGCACCTTTATGGGAACGAGTTCCCCCACCAGCCTACGGCGGGATCGAATTGGTCGTAGGATTGTTGACGGAAGAGCTAGTCGCCAGAGGACATGAAGTAACTTTATTTGCATCGGGAGATTCAATTACTTCAGCTAAATTAGAATCAATTCATCCCCAAGCATTAAGATTAGATCCGACGATTAAGGAGTATGGGATTTATGAGATGCTCCAATTGGCGACGGTGTATGAGAAATCGAACCAATTCGATCTGATCCACTCTCATATGGGTTGTGCGGCTTTGCCCTATTCCAAGTTGACAACAACGCCCACAGTTCACACTCTGCATGGCATCTTCACTCCAGACAATGAGAAGATGTTCGCTCATGCGAAAGATCGACCTTTTGTGAGTATTTCTAATTCCCAACGAGAAGAGCGGTTGGGGTTAAATTGTGTCGCGACGGTTTACAACGGAGTGGATATAAATAATCACAACTTTTTTCCCACTCCTGACGAGCCAGCTTATCTAGCATTTTTGGGGCGAATGTCTCCAGAAAAAGGCCCCCACCATGCGATCGAGATTGCCAAGGCGACAGGGATACCGCTGAAGATGGCGGGTAAAGTCGATCCTGTGGATGAGGATTATTTTAATTGCCAGATTTTACCCCAGATCGATGGGGTGCAGATCCAATTTCTTGGTGAAGCCGATCGATATCAAAAAAATGATTTGATGGGGCGAGCGATTGCCACTCTATTTCCGATTACCTGGCGGGAGCCATTTGGCTTGGTGATCGTCGAATCGATGGCAGCGGGTACGCCAATTATCGCGATGAATCTCGGTTCGGTACCCGAACTAGTATCGGAGGGAATTAGCGGTTATATTTGTAATAATGTGGCTGAGTGTATCGCGGCGGTAAGTCGGATTCCAGAGATCTGTCGAGCGGGCTGTCGAGAGTATGTAACGCGGCGGTTTGGAGTCGGGCAAATGGCAGCGGGTTATGAGGCTGTATACAAGCATATTTTGGCAGATAAATTTGCTCGAAATGGTCACCTAGCCACAAGTAGATAGGATAATGTTCTGCTTCCTTGCCCTCGATCGACTCCACCCACAAACTCTGAACCTAGCAATTCTAGATCGGGCGCAGGCATTTCTCCATCTGTCTTTTGGCTGAATTCTATGGTCGATCGGCATTTTAAAGATAGCGATCGGTTAGAATCGCCATCAAGACTAAATCACCACTCCATTGTGCTAATTAATACGCCAATCTTATTCTTGCTGATTTATCCTGATATCAACTAGGCTCGGATGAATTAAACATCAGCGATCGAATCTCTGGGCACAAGCTGAAATTCAACAATTTCGATTTGCCAACTGAGAAATTGTGCCCCCCAGCACAACAGTCGGGATATTTCAGAAGTAGCGATCTTGATGTGTACCAGCTTGCAGTTACCATTTGTGGGTCTTTTAAGTCTGTTTAGCTAGTAATTTAGATTGATTTTTTCATGAGGTTTACATATGTCAATCGATAACCATCCCCCAGTCAGACAGCCACACCAACCATTCGCTTCGGCGCGCACTCAAATCCCCACCCGTCAATCGATCGCGCTGATTTCCGAGCATGGAGATCCGGCAGCGGAACTTGGCAAAGATGCGGCTGGCGGACAAAATGTCTATGTGCGTCAAGTGGGCGAATCTCTGGCGAAACTGGGTTGGCAAGTAGATATGTTTACCCGCAAAACCAATACCGATGATAAAACGATCGTCGAGCATTCACCCCATTGTCGGACAATTCGCCTCACCGCTGGCCCAGAAACTTATATTCCCCGCGACGAATTGTTTGAACATATGCCTGCATTTGTCGCCGCCTTTCAAAAATTCCAGCAGAAAGAAGGGACAAATTATCCGCTAATTCATACCAACTATTGGATGTCTGGTTGGGTAGGATTGCAACTCCAACGACTCCAGAATGTTCGCCTCGTACATACCTATCATTCTCTGGCTGCGGTCAAATATCAATCCGTCAGTGAAATTCCCGCCATCGCCACGACTAGACTAGCGATCGAGAAAGACATCCTCGAACAAGCGCACTGTGTGGTGGCTACTAGCCCCCAAGAGCTAGCAGATTTTCGGAATTTGGTTTCCACCAACGGTAAGGTAGAAATCATCCCTTGTGGGGCAGATGTGAGCAATTTTCATCCGATTTCCAAGTCAGAAGCCAGAAAAAGTCTGGGGATTGACGCTAAACACAAGATTTTACTATATGTGGGCAGGTTCGATCGCCGCAAAGGAATCGAAACCCTGGTTAGAGCTACGGCTCAACTGCGATCGCAATTGACTGAGGGAGTCAATCCATCAACGTTGAAACTACTAATCGTCGGTGGGAGCGATCCTCGTGAAGCTGATGGTGCAGAGCAGCGGCGAATCGAAGAAATTGTAACCGATTTGGATTTGACGATCGACACTGAATTTGTCGGGATGGTCGGACACGATCGACTGCCCTTATACTATACAGCGGCGGACGTTTGCGTGATTCCGAGCCACTACGAACCATTCGGCTTGGTAGCGATCGAAGCCATGGCTTGTGGGACTCCTGTAGTCGCTTCGGCGGTGGGTGGTTTGAAATTTACAGTGATTTCCGAGGAAACTGGTTTACTCGTGCCTCCCCATGATGTGGCGGAATTTGCTCACGCGATCGATCGAATTCTCACCGATGATATCTGGGCGCGAAAAGTCCGCAAACAAGCCTCTGAGCGGGTAAGACAGAACTTTAGTTGGACGGGGGTAGCAATTCAACTCAGCGATCTTTATCGTCGAATGCTCGTCCAATCTCTCCTCGATCCTGGGATGATGAGAACAACTACTCTGGTACCAAAACAAGCGGTTAAAGCCTCCTAAATTAATTAATAATTGATAATTGGGTTTTTAGGATGGGGACAAAGCAGCAAAACGCGGGTTTCCATTCTAAAAAAACTTATTGACACGGCGATATCCCCGACTTCACAGGAGAAGTCGGGGATATTTCTTGGTGAGGGTAGATCGATTTTCTAGGGGAGACGCTCCGCGAACGAATAGCTAGGTATAGCAACCGCCAGGGCGGTTAGGACAGATGTAGATGCTTCCGCAAGGCGGAGGCTACGCCAACAAACCATCAGTGCATCAGCTTTCCCAACCTGACCCCTGTCCCCTCATCCCTGACCCCTGCTATATAATTTGATTAGATGATTCTAGGCAGGAACGATGGTTTACGCAGTTGTTTCGACAGATAATATCCAAATTCCTCCAGGTTCGGTAATGCGAATTCCTGGCTCGTGGTCAGATTTTTGTCAACTCCGTGACAGTCGCGGTGATGGCTCTATTCCCCGACTAAAATATCGTCATGGAGAAATTTTATTAATGAGTCCATTACCCAGACACGGACGGGAGGCACATTTAGTAGCTAGAGTAGTAGAGATCTTGCTAGAAAGTCAAGATCGTAATTACGAAGCTTTTACACCGATTACGATGGAATTGCCGGAAGTGGGTGGAATTGAGCCAGATTATTGTTTTTATATCGATAATTGGCAAACTGTGGTAGGCAAAGATCGAATCGACTGGAAAGTAGATCCGCCACCAGATTTAGTAATTGAAATAGATGTGACTAGTTACACGTCAGAATTAGATTTTCTGCCCTATCAGGTGCCGGAAGTTTGGTTGTTGAAAAATTATCGACTGATAATTTATCAGTTAGAAGCCGATCGATATGTAGCTAGCAATAATAGTCTTTATTTCCCAGATGTTTTAATCCAAGAAACTATCGAACGCTGTTTTGCAACGGCGAAGGAAAAAGGAACGGGTGCAGCAATTAGCGAATTACGTCGAATAGGGAATAGGGAATAGGGAATAGGGAATGGAGATCCACAAAAGCTAGATGTAGACGATCGAACCATTACTAGGGGCACGATACACCTTAGCCCTACAGACCCCCGACACCTGACCCCCGACACCTGACACCTGACCCCTGACACCTGACCCCTACCATAATTGAGATAGATGTCACGACTTATACATCAATATTGGACTTTCTACCGTATAATATGCCCCAAGTCCGCGTGAATAAAACGAATGGGTAGAGTGGCAAGTATTTGTGAAATAAAAGGGATTGGATTGCATTCGGGGCTAACTACCACCGTCAGGATTTTTCCCGCCCAGCTAGGGATGGGCCGTTATTTTGTGCGGGTAGACTTACCTGGGCAACCTCAGATTCCGGCGGATGTCCATAGCGTCAGTCAGACGACACTTTCGACCGAATTGACGGCAAATGGGGCTGGGGTCAGAACTGTAGAACATTTACTCGCAGCCCTCGCCGCACTGGGAATTGTGGATGCCCGAATCGAGATCGATGGGGCCGAATTGCCCCTACTAGATGGCTCGGCACGAATTTGGGTAGAAGAACTAGTTCGATCGGGTATAGAGCCTGTAGAGGGCAATTTAACCACTGCTGGGACGATCGACGAACCAGTCTGGATCCACCAAGGAGATATATTTGTCGCCGCCATCCCTTCCCCCACGCTGCGATTTACCTATGGGATTGACTTTGATGTTGCGCCGATCGGCAATCAATGGCATAGTTGGGAGCCAGGACACTCGGACTTCATCACCGAAATTGCGCCAGCACGAACATTTGGATTGGCACATCAACTCGACAGGCTCCGCGAAGCCGGACTGATCAAAGGTGGTAGTTTAGAAAATGCCCTCGTTTGCGATGAAACCAAGTGGTTAAATCCACCATTGAGATTCCCAAATGAGCCATGTCGTCATAAACTATTAGACTTAATCGGCGATCTCAGTCTCCTGGGCAAATTTCCCACAGCTCACTTTATCGCATACAAAGCCAGTCACCAGTTACACATCCAATTAGCCCAAAAGTTGCAGGAGATAAAATCTCGATCGCTAGCATAGCTCACCAACTAAACCTAACCGATCGCCCAACAGCAACAAAAAAACCCCCAAACCAATCAAGTGTAAAGTCTAATGTCCACCACCCTCGATCGATCTCAAGATACTGCGGCTCCATCCGCCACCCACACCCAACCACACCCAGTCAACACTGACGTAACCCCAATTAAAACCACCTTCAATCTTCAAGAAATCCACAAACTCCTGCCCCATCGATATCCCTTCGCTTTAGTCGATCGAATTATCGACTTTGTACCCGGACAAAAAGCCGTCGGTTTAAAAAACGTCACCTTTAACGAACCCTTCTTTCAAGGACATTTCCCAGGGCATCCACTCATGCCAGGGGTAATGATTGTTGAAGCAATGGCACAAGTTGGCGGAATCGTTCTAACTCAGCTCCCAGAATACAATGGCGGACTATTCGTATTCATGGGCATCGATGGGATGAAATTTCGCCAACAAGTAGTACCAGGAGACCAATTAATCATGACTGTGGAACTCCAATCCTTCAAGCGTCGTCGGTTTGCCAAGATGCACGCACGGGCTGAAGTCGATGGTCAACTCGCTACATCAGGGGATCTGACGTTTGCACTTGTAGAAGTGTGACAAAACCTTGACAATCGATGATACATAACTCATGAAAGTGTAAGCCTAACTATCTACGGGCACAATAGCAAACAAGGAAGTCCAATTTAGACCGACAGACTTGCAATCACCCAACTGTAGAAAGGCTCATACCATCGCTCTAGCAGCTTGAAGATCGGCGGTTGCTCGTTCCATGACTCAAGGGTTGGAATTATAAAACCATCCCCTGTTTGTCTCTCTAGCAGCTTGGGTTCCCAACTGTCCAAAACGAACGAACATGTTTTGCATCTGCATCATCAACAACCCAATTGCAGGAAAATGACAAGATGGCTGGAGTAGCAATGTTAATGACACGAATTCATCCCACCGCTGTGGTGCATCCTGGAGCGGAACTCGATCCTACTGTACAGGTTGGCCCCTATGCGATTATCGGCGAAAATGTGACGATCGGAGCTGGAACGACAATTGGCGCACATGCCGTCATCGAAGGCCCCACAACTATCGGCGTTGGTAATCAGATTTTTCCTGGTGCAGCAATTGGACTCGATAGTCAGGATCTAAAATACAAAGGCGGCGAAACTTGGGTCAAGATTGGCGACTACAATCGTATTAGGGAATATGTCACCATCAACCGCGCCACAGGCATCGGCGAAGCCACCGTCATCGGCAATCGCAATCTCCTAATGGCATACGTCCACGTCGCCCACAATTGCACCATCGAAGATTATGTCAAAATCGCCAATGCCACATCTCTAGCTGGGGATGTCTATGTCGAATCCGAAGCCGTAATTAGCGGCGTGCTGGGCGTTCATCAGTTCGTCCGCATTGGTAGACTATCGATGATTGGCGGCATGACGAGGATTCAGCGAGATGTGCCGCCATTTACCATCGTCGAAGGTACCCCCGCACGAGTGCGCTCCCTCAATTTTGTTGGGTTAGAACGTGCTGGCTGCAATCCTGAAGAACTGGGGATCCTCAAAAAAGCTTTTCGGACTATTTATCACTCCGACAAAACCCTCACGGAAGCCTTAGTAGAGTTGGATTTATTCCCCTACAACGAGCGAGTTCAACAACTCCAAACCTTCCTGCAAATGTCCATCGATGGCAAAAAAGACCACAAACGCCGAGGTCCTATTCCTGGTAAATCTGGTAATAAAGTGGAGAGTGGTGATTGATTTTGGATTTTGGATTTTGCGGATGCGTGAACTGTTCGGGTTACTAGGGCACGTGGAACGCACCAAGCAGGATTTTGGATTGACTCCTACATCCCTAGTGAGGAGGGCGGGTTTGAATGAATCTCTAGTAAAATCGTTATCCCTAGCATAAACCCGCCCCTACAGACCCTACAGACCCTACAGACCCTTCATCCCTCTCCC
>JANMEL010000147.1:0-4921 GCA_031376885.1 Chamaesiphon sp. OTE_70b_metabat_96
AGACGTTCGCTTCCTGGGTGCGTTGTAAGGTTGTGGTCATGGTTTTATAATTGCTGGTTGTTTCTTGCGAAACGGTATTTATTTGGGTATGTATCTACAATAACTCGATTGTTAATGTTTGTAAACCTTTCTCAGTTTTGCAGACCTGATGACTTTCATCAGCAAACCTGATGAGTGTGAATTTGTGAGATGATTGAAGGTGAAATTTCGAGCGAGTGGCTACTGTGAAATCAATACTGCAAGTCTTTCAGAGCCGGAAAATGGCAGCTTTGCTATTTTTGGGTTTTGCATCGGGATTACCATCCCAGATTATCGATGCACCACTCAAAGCATGGCTGACAGATGCAGGTGTGGGTGTGAAGGAGATTACGGCACTGTCTGCTCTAGCAATGCTTCCCTATGCGTGGAAATTTTTGTGGTCGCCAGTACTAGATAAGTATGCGCCGCCTTTTCTGGGGCGTAGGCGCGGTTGGCTCATAATTACTCAAGTAGCTCTTGTGATTAGCATTGCAATTATGGCGGTGCAGCAGCCAGGGCCGAATAATCTCCAATTCATGACTATTATTGCTGTAGCGATCGGTTTCTTGAGTGCATCTCAGGATATTGCGACTGATGCTTATCGTACCGATGTATTGGAAAAGCTCGAAATGGGTGCTGGTGCAGCGGTAGCGACTTTTGGATTTAGGATTGCGATGTTACTAGCCAGTGGTTGGGCATTAGTCGCCGCAGACCCCACTCGCCCTGGACATTTGAGTTGGCAGGCTGTGTATCTCATTTTAGCTGGACTGATGTCTCTAGGGGTAATTACGACCTTATGGGCACCACAACCGATCGCCGCAGAAGTAACCCCACCTTCCCTGGTAGCGGCGGTAGTATTACCATTTAAAGACTTTTTTGCTCGGCGGGGAGTATTGAATGGTGTATTGCTCCTGATCTTGATCGTCATCTACAAAATTGGGGATTATATGGTGAAGGGGGTATCGACTCCATTTTTGCTAGAAATACATTTTTCTCAAACCCAAATCGGTGTCATCCAAGGTGGCTGGGGGATTGCGGCGACTATTGTTGGTGCATTGGTAGGCGGAGTGCTGTTAAGTAAGGTGGGGATTAATCGATCGCTCTGGATTGCGATCGGGTTATTATCGATCGGGACTATTCCCTACTGGCTCCTCGCTCAATCAGCTCCATCTCTCACCCCAGGGCAAAGCCCCAGCGAAGTGCTACTAATGTTGGCGATTAATTCTGAGTATTTCTTTGCGGGGATGGAAGCAGCAGCATTTACTGCATTTCTAATGAGTTTATGCAATCGGCAATTTTCGGCGACTCAGTATGCTTTATTTACCAGCCTGATGCTATCGGGCAAAAGTTTTATCGTCGCACCAATGGGCGGTGTTGCCAAAGAAATTGGTTGGTCGAATTTCTTTTTATTGAGCATCTTCGCGGCGGTTCCTGGGCTTATATTGCTAGTATTCTTGGCACCCTGGAATGCGAAAGATTCAAAGGTTGAGGAAAATTAGCTATTTAATATCAAACGATGATGGCTCCCCTTAAACTAAGTTTATAACCATTATTTATCGTGGTGGATACACCTAGTGCAGTGAACCAGATTCCTAGTACATCGATCGATCCCAATGGCTCCCGTATCTTTCTACCATAACGATGGGGATTTGTTCTGGGGACACTGTATTTTAGTGACGATGGATAGTGAGAATAATTTCATTGAGGCTGAGACTGCGGGCTGAGAAAAAGGAAAATAACGATCGGCACTATTTATGCAACGATTAGAGATCGAAACTTGTTAGCGGAGCTGCTCCTAATTGGAGAGTCGGGTACCTACAATGAAAACATTATTACAAGTGTTTCAGAGCCGGAAAATGGCAGCTTTGCTATTTATCGGATTTTCATCTGGATTACCAATTTTACTGGTACTCAAAACCCTACAATCCTGGATGTCTGATGCCGGGACAGATCTGACTAAAATCGGTTGGTATGGTAGTCTAGTCGGCTTTCCCTATGCTTTCAAATATCTATGGTCGCCATTACTCGATCGATATGCGCCACCTTTTTTGGGTAGACGAAAAGGATGGCTATTAATTATTCAATCATTGCTGGTGTTGTCGATCGGGTCAATGGCTTTACAAGATCCCGCCCAGAATTTAGATTTACTAGCGATCAATTCCGTCATCATTGCTTTCTTGGGTGCATCCCTTGATATTGTTGCCGATGCTTATCGGACAGAAGTACTGACTGAAGCAGAGCTACCAATTGGTGCGAGTATTTTTACCACTGGTTATCGCGTCGCGCTAATTGTCGCTTTTGCTGGAGCATCTAAATTATTTGCCAACGTCTTTCAGTCTTGGCAGCCAGTTTATCTAGTTATGGCTGGATTTATGCTGGTTAGTTTATTCCTCACCTTAATCGCACCTGTTACCAAGGCAAAAGCCCCAGAAACACTTGCCGATGCAGTCTTGTTGCCATTTGCCGACTTTTTTCAGCGACGGGGGCTGACGTATGGTTTATCAGTGCTGCTATTTATTGTCTCGTACAAAATTAGTGATGCGATGATGGGTGCCATGTCGATTCCTTTTCTGAAGGCTTCTTGCTTTACCCAAGCAGAAATTGGGGATATTAATGGTTTTATGGGGATGATTGCGGCGATAGTTGGAGCCTTACTCGGTGGGGTGATTCTAACTCGGATGAGTATTTTTAAAGGGTTGTGGATCTTTGGTAGTTTGCAGGCGGTAGCCATCATTTTCTACTTTGCCATAGCACAAATCACTCAGCCCGATCCAGCAGTAATAGATCTGGTCAAAGCCTGTAAGGGCGCAGTTCGACAACCTGGTGCCGATGGATTATTTTTACTCTCGATCAACGCCGAAAACTTTTTTGGTGGGATGGAATCCTCAGCTTTTGTTGCTTTCTTGATGAGTATGTGTCGGAAATCTTTCACCGCTACTCAAATCGCCCTACTATCCAGTCTCATGGCATTGAGTAAATTAATTGTCGCACCTGCTGGCGATTGGGTGAAAGCATTAGGCTGGTCAAATTTCTTTTTGGTGACGATGGTAGTGATTATTCCTAGTTTGATGTTGTTAATCTATGTCGCTCAATTGACCAACACAATTACCAGCAAGACTAAAGCCGCAGTTTTAAACAATCTTACCGATCGGTTGGGCGAACTATCACCGGAACTCACCACAAAATTTCGGAGCTTGAGTCTCAGAGAATTGGAAAATCTCAGCGATGAATCATTAAAGTTTGAGGAGATGAATAATTTAACAGACTGGTTCGATTCCCCAACGAGAAAAGAAACGCTGGATATACTTTAAATTAATTGAGAATTGAGAATTGAGAATTGAGAATTGCGGATGCAATCACGCGGAGGTTCCCTCCGCATGTGTTGCACCAAGCAGAGAATTGGGTTTTTAGGATGGGGATTTAGCGGATGTATTTGTCGAGACGGGTTTCCCGTCCATGAAAATACACCAAGCAGCGGATGCATTTACCGCACGGGTTCCCCGTCGGTAAAAATGCACCAAGCAGAACCCCTGCTCTTTGTTAAATGTCGAAATTGAGAGATGTTGGGTTTCATTCTGGTTAGTGAGCGAAGCCGAACTACAACCCAACCTACGAGATTTGCACCTTACAATCAGGCTTTTGGCTCTCGCTAAGTAGATACATATGCAAAAACCCCCTCATTCGCGAGGGGGTTTTTTTCATCCTAATTCAAGCAGGTATTAACCGTTGATAGAAGGAGCAGTCAAAGCAACAGGAGTAGATTCACCAGCAGCTAAATCTAGGGGGAAGTTGTGTGCATTACGTTCGTGCATTACTTCCATACCGAGGTTAGCGCGGTTGATGATGTCAGCCCAGGTGTTGATGCCACGTCCTTGGGAATCAACTACTGATTGGTTGAAGTTGAAACCGTTGAGGTTGAATGCCATGGTGGATACACCAAGTGCAGTGAACCAGATTCCAATTACAGGCCATGCTCCGAGCAAGAAGTGAAGTGAACGGCTGTTGTTGAATGAAGCGTATTGGAAGATTAGACGACCGAAGTAGCCGTGAGCTGCAACGATGTTGTAAGTTTCTTCTTCTTGTCCAAATTTGTAACCGTAGTTCAAGGATTCAACTTCAGTTGTTTCACGAACCAAGGAAGAAGTTACTAGTGAACCGTGCATTGCTGAGAAGAGTGAACCACCGAATACACCAGCTACGCCGAGCATGTGGAAGGGGTGCATTAGGATGTTGTGCTCTGCTTGGAAAACAATCATGAAGTTGAATGTACCAGAGATTCCCAAGGGCATACCGTCAGAGAATGAACCTTGACCGATTGGGTAAATCAAGAATACTGCGGTTGCTGCTGCTACTGGAGCGGAGTAAGCAACACAGATCCAAGGACGCATTCCGAGGCGGTAGGATAGTTCCCACTCACGACCCATGTAACAGAAGATTCCAATCAAGAAGTGGAATACTACTAGTTGGTAAGGACCACCGTTGTACAACCATTCATCAAGGGAAGCTGCTTCCCAGATTGGGTAGAAGTGAAGACCGATTGCGTTGGATGAAGGAACAACTGCACCGGAGATGATGTTGTTTCCGAACATTAAGGAACCAGCTACTGGTTCGCGAATTCCGTCGATGTCTACTGGAGGAGCGGCAATGAAAGCGATGATGAAGCAGATTGTTGCAGAGAGCAAGGTAGGAATCATCAGAACTCCGAACCAACCGACATAAATGCGGTTCTCGGTGGAGGTGATCCAGCTACAGAAGCGATCCCAGACGTTCGCTTCCTGGGTGCGTTGTAAGGTTGTGGTCATGGTTTTATAATTGCTGGTTGTTTCTTGCGAAACGGTATTTATTTGGGTATGTATCTACAATAACTCGATTGTTAATGTTTGTAAACCTTTCTCAGTTTTGC
>JANMEL010000156.1:0-1777 GCA_031376885.1 Chamaesiphon sp. OTE_70b_metabat_96
GATAATCAGCTTCTCCCGCCGCACAGGTATTTGCACGCTGACAAGCTCTGTTTCAATTTCTTTGCGGATTACAATCTCACCAATCTTGCGCTGAGTCAGCTCAATTCTCAAGCGTTCTTCTAACAAAGAAAAGCTTGCTTGGGTCAAAATAGTTGAGGTAGAATCAACTTCTGTGTGATATTCTACCTCAGGATTATAGTCACTATGGTTAAGTTCTTTAGAAATCATAATTATACCTAAAATGTTGCTGTTAGCTAGCTGGGTTAATCTTGTAGATCTCAAAATTAACAGAGAACAGGGGTTTAAATCCCCCACATTTTAGGTAAATTGTGATTAAGATCGCCATCATAACCACCCAATTCTCAATTCTCAATTCTCAATTCTCAATTCTCAATTCTAATCCCGACTGATGGCTTGAGAGATATAGTCAGCAGCAGATTGGACTAGAGCGATCGCATTTTCGTATAACATTCTTTTCGGGCCGAGTACAGCAATACTCCCAACAGGTATTGAATTTTGCTGATAAGTGGTGGAAATTAATGTACAAGTTTGCATCGGTTTGAGGGGATTTTCTGCACCAATTCTAATCGTAATTTTTGGCTGGTTGTTCAGGGGTAGAATATTATTACGATCGGTAAATTCGATCGCTGGTGAGGTAGAATCGAGATTAGACCTGTCGAACATCAGTTGCCATAGCCGATCTTGTTCTGACTCCAATAAATAAAGCAACTTCTTGACTTCTTCTAGCTCCGCAAACTCTGGTTGACGGAGTACCTCCGCAATACCCCGAATCATCATCTGCGAAGAATGAATCGACTGAGACTGACGCGCTAGATCTCCAAATAAAACAGTAATCAAATCTACATAATGTCGAAAATTACTATCCAACTCATTCCAATCCAAAGTCGATAATGCTAGTAAAGACTTCCCTCGCAACTTACTATTGAGGAAGTTTGATAATACCTGCAACTCTAGATCGATCGACTCTTCAGCGACTGCCAAATCTTCACGAATGGGTAACTCCATCAAAATCGACTGGATTTGATAAGAATCCAATACCACAATCGACATCACCTTATCAACTTCTATCCGCACAAACTGAATATGCTTCACCATTGAAGGGTTCGCTTGTGGGAGCGCAATCATCGTAATGTATCCACTTAATGTAGCGAGTACTTCCGCCGCACTTTTTAGCACCGCTTCCAAACTCCACCCTTCCCAATCGAGTTTATCAGCAAATAATCCTTCGACTTGCCAATCAATATTCGGCACTGGCTGCATCAATCGATCGACATATAAGCGATAACCAGAATCCGACGGCACTCTCCCCGCCGAAGTGTGCGGTTGATACAGTAGCCCCGCTTTTTCGAGGATGGTAAATCCATTCCGAATCGTCGCGGAGCTAATATTTAGATTATGTCCATCCACCAATGTTTTGGAGCCAACAGGTTCCGCCGTGGCAATGTATTGACGTACAGTAGCCCGTAAAATCTGTTGATGACGATTATTCAGCTCGAATGACATACACTAGGCTCGGTTGATGGAGATAACGATCGGCAAGTAGAGGAATAGTTTCCGTTTGCTTTGAGCTTTGCCGATGGACAAATCAATCTTGTTCGGAAAATTAAAGCTAGTAAGCCTAGTATAAGACTGAGTTTATATTAGATCGGCAAAATTAGCTACTCTAGTCCCTCCCCTTTACAAGCTACCGTGTATACACAAGTTGGCTAGACTTCTGCTAAGGCAGACGCTACGCGAACGTTTTAGGTTGATTTAC
>JANMEL010000186.1:0-2368 GCA_031376885.1 Chamaesiphon sp. OTE_70b_metabat_96
TTTCACTCGCCACTTTTTTACCGATTTCGATATCCACCTTTAAAGCTTCGATCCGGTTCTGTTTGGACGTAGTTAGTTGTCTAATCGTCGCATTAGCATCTGTAGCAATTGAGTCTGCCCACGCCCACCCAATTCCAAATCCACCCCCAAAATCTTCAAAGCCGCCAGGGGTCGATCGATTACTCTGAGTTCCACTTCTTCTACCGAGTAAATCGTTGATAAACGATTCAAAATCACCATACTGACCCAAATCCTCATTCGAGACATTAGTGCCTCTATATGATGGGTTTTCAGTGGATCTGGGCTGGTTCCAATGCTGACCAAACTGGTCGTATTTCTCTCGTTTTTCTGGATCGGAAAGTACCTCATTCGCTTCATTGAGATTCTTGAACTTTTCCCTGAATCCAGGAAGGTAGGGGTAATTCATGAAAAGGACATACCTTCGTGGGTTGCGTTTTCTGACAGCCAACATTCTCGATAGTCCTGAACATATTGCTGTACTGAAATTGGTGGACGACCTAATAATTGCTGTACATGTGTTGTCACCAGATCTGCCAATCCAAACCGAGCGGTGGTATAAATACCGACCATTACCAATACGAATTGCAATGAGAATCCTTGCTGTACCATTTGCCAAATAAATATTGGAATTGAGGGATTAGTATATTGAATTTGTCTATCTAAAACAGTGGTAAAAATGGTTGCGACTTCGGAGTAAGTTAGAGCTGTTGCTCCTGTGAGATTGTAAGCACGATCGCTTGGTAGTTCTTCTGTGAATATTTTTACGGCAACCGCAGCAATATCTCGGACATCAATAAAACTCGTCCGCCCATTACCAGCAGGCATAAACAGCCTGTCGCGCAGCCGAATATCTTCGCGATGGGTGGTATTGAGATTTTGCATGAAAAAGCTACAGCGCAAGAATACTGCGGGAATATTCAATTGTTCTATTGTTCGTTCGATCGCATAGTGTGGCACTATTCGATTTTTGTCTGCGCCAATAATTGATAGGAATACAATCTCTTCGACACCTACTTGTTTAGCAGCATTTAAAGCAGGAGTAATTTTGTGGATATCCGCGATCGCAGGTGGACGCACTAGAAAGAGTTGATTAATTCCAGCGAAAGCATCGGCGAATGTCTCAGGATTAGTAAAGTCGAAGGAAACACAGCGAACTTTATGACCGAAACTCTTTTGAGATTCGATCGGATTTCTAACTGCTGCGGTGACAGGATAGTCTAGCTCGGAGAGTAAACGCACCACTTCTTTTCCCACATTGCCCGTCGCTCCTATTACTAAAATATTGCTAACCATGAGAATTTATCCTTTTTATATCTACTGCTTCCTAAGCTGGGATTACTCGATCCACTTATTATATTTCTAAAATATGAGGAAGTTGTGAGTTTAACACAGCCTTATAAGAAGATAAGTTCTGATTTTGATGGCAAACCTGACTTAAATCAGGTTTGCCAAAATCTACTGTATTTATACAGAAATTAATAATATTTCATCATTATCTTTAAATTATTCCATCTATGTCTTTAGACAGAGGTTTTTATGAGGCAGATTGATTTAACTAAAGATAACGTCAATTACTTCTATTAATCAAATATAACTAAGCAGGTAAAAACTTATCTCACTAGCGTTGGCGCAGCCTAGTCTTCTTCGAGAACGAGACGCTACGCGTTGGCAACGGCTGCGACTCCCGCGCTTACGGAACGATAATCGGATTACTAGCAGTAATCTCCATTGCACCCAAGTCTGAAGCGATGAGTGCAAATAGTCAGCCGTCGCTTTAACAACTAGCCGGAAACCTCCACTCCCAAATTAGTTTCTAAATCGGCGAACGCGGTTACACTCGCAGTGAAGAATGGCAGGATCGAAGTCTGTCGAGATCGTCCCAATGATTTCCCCAGCGTCTTTTATTCTCACTTCCAAAAATCAAACTTTAGTTACCCCTGAAAAAACTTATGTCTTAATTGATTTTTGGTTGCGTCCCATCACAATTACATCCGCCGAATATTTTTTTGCTGTTTCACAGATCGTGCGTCCGGTATCGCCAAGATTTTGAAAGATCTCGACTTGAATATTTCTTGTTCTAGCCTCTATTGTAGCGATCGAAGCGGTCGCTGTTGAAATCTAAAGTAAATATCTAATATTCTAATAACATCAGAGATTAACTACAGATACTAGACTAAAAATGTGAGGATCTTGTGACGCTTCGCGAACGAAATAGCCTCAAAACATTTGAAATGGAGGTCTAGACCCCACCAACGCGATCGTCGGATGAGATCGAATGGTAAACTGGTTTGCTACCGATAATTAAAGCCAGATTCGTTGGCGCATCCTCTCCTCTGGAGAATCGCTA